>JAJZJJ010000540.1 GCA_021810175.1 Acidobacteriota bacterium
TGCGACTCCTGAAGGCTGTGGGGTGTCCACTGGACAGCACAGAGAAGGAGTTTGCCGACTGGCGTCTCCTTCCGAAAGGAGAACGTCATGAAGATGAATCGGCCGATGGTTTTGGCGGTTGCGCTGCTTTTGGCGGGCAGCATGGGCTGGGCACAGCGGTCCGGCAGGGGTGGAGGCGGCGGACAACAGGGACAGGGGCAGGGCCAGGGCGGCGGAACGATGCAGCGCGGGCAGGGTGCTGGTCAGGGTCAGGGAACGATGGACCAGCGGCATCAGCGGCAGCGGGACCGCGATAGGCTACACGCCCAGGCGACGACGCAGCAGCGGGACCAGTACCGGAAATGCGATGTGGCGATGGAACAGCTGCGGACGCGGACCGAAGAGATGAAGCGAACGGTTCGGGGCAAGGCATTCAATGCTGATCAGGCGCGGCAGGAGCAGAGCCAGATTCGCAACGAATTCCAGACCATGGAGCAGAACCGGGTGGAGATGGGGCAGGCACTGAACGAAGAGCAGCGGAATGCGGTGCAGGCGCGGCTGCAGTCGATGGATCAGACGCGCGACCGCATCCAGACGCGGCTGAAGAACGTCGACGACCAGCTGGCGAAACCGGATCCGGACCGGAAGCAGCTGCGGAAAGAGGTTCGGGCGACGGAGCGGGAGATGCTGGAGTACCACCAGGAATACCGCGCGATGGGCAAGGACCTCGGCATTCAGGAGTGATGGGCGTTGGCGTGCTTCGGCGATCAGCGGCTGACGGTGGGCTGGGTTAGCTGCTGGCGGAGCTGATCGCAGAAGCCGCGATTTCCGCGGACGTAACGGAAGTCGGTGAAGAGCGTGGCGGCGGCGACCAGGATGCAGCCGAGGAGAAAGAGGCGGCTGGCGCGGGCAGGGAAGCGCCCCATCTGGCGAAAGCAGATGGAGATGACGAAGGCGGCCAGGGTAGCGAGAACGGTGAGCGGGGCGAGTGAATCGCACTGCACACCGGGCGAGGCGACCAGCCACCAGGAGATGCCCGCCGTGATGAGAGCGACCGCTCCGGTGGCGAGCAGACGAGGCGGAAGGGCTCGCTGATCGGCCGGTGGGCGCTGGCCGGAGACTGCCGGTTCGGGGGCCTGGCCTGGCATTGGCTAAAAGCCTCCCTTGCCGATGTCCATGTTTGCGGGGCGCTGGCCGCGCGGCGGTCTGTTGGAACTGGCTCCGGCACGCAACATCGTTCAGAATCCTCCCTTGCCGATATCCATATTGGCTGGTATCGGATTGCGTTCGTCGATGTAGCGCTCGATGGTTTCGTCGAGGATGCCTTTGGCGGCGAGGATGAACTCGACGGCGTCGCGGGCGGCTCCGTGACCGCCGGCGCTAGGCGTGACGTAGTGAGCGGCGGCTTTGACCTGGGGGCGGGCGTTGGCGACGGCGACGGCGAGGCCGCAGACGCGCATGACGGGCAGGTCGATGACGTCGTCGCCGACGTAGGCGATCTGGTCGAGGCCGATGTTTTCCTTCGCCATGATTTCGCGGGTGGCGTGGAGCTTGTAGGCCTGGCCCATGTAGACGTACTCAAGGCGGAGGTCGCGGGCGCGGAGGGCGACGGTTTCCGAGATGCGCTTGGTGATGATGGCGCACTTCATGCCCCCGAGGCGGGCGAGCGAGACGCCTGTGCCGTCGTGGGCATTGAAGCCCTTGGCCTCGACCATGCTTTGGGAAGAGATGGCGAATCCGCCCTTGTCCTTCATCTGGTCGGCGCGCTCGGCGCTGGGATGGGCGGCGGTGCTGCCTCCGGGGGCGGGAAAGATCCAGATGCCTCCGTCGGTGAGGACGCCGTCGACGTCGAAGATGATGAGCTGAATGCGGCGGGCGCGGTCTTCGGGAGAGAGATTGAGAGCGGTCATCTTCTGCATTGTAACGAGTTAGCGAGCCAGCCAGTCAGCAAGTCAGCGGGTGCCGTCCACCCCCTGGTGGATCAACTTTTCGGGAAGCTTTTTATTTTCATAGGTTTGCATTTTTGCTCCAGAGGCTTTGGGCGGTATCTGCCTGAAAGCAGGGCAGATGGCCAGAGGCGGTGGATTAGCGAGTCAGCGAGTCAGCCGGTCAGCCGGTCAGCAAGTCAGCCTTGCTGCCGACTTGTGCAGCCCTGGCTTCCTGAACGATTCGTTCCTTCGCCGGCATGGTTTGGACCGCTTTTCGTTGGCCACCCACCACCCCCTGGGTCAACTATTTGGGAAGCACCTCTGTTTTCAGTGACTTGCATTTTTGCTCCAGAGGCTTTGGGCGGTATCTGCCTGAAAGCAGGGCAGATGGTCAGAGGCGCTGGGATTGAAGTCGGGGTTGGCGAAGACGAGGCGGCTGAGAGCCGCAAGTGATTGCTGGAGCTGGGCTTCGCTGTCCAGTTCGGCCAGGTTCCGGAGGCGGTCGAGGATGGCCTGGAGGATGAGGCCGGCGCAGCGGGGCGAGATGACGCGCTGGGCGATGGCGTCGAGGACGCCTTCAAAATTGTCCTGGAGGGCCTCGTAGCGGCAATGGGGCATCTCCGCGTGGACGAGACGCCAATAGGCGCGGATGTCCCAGCGGGAGGGCTGGGATGGCGAGGAAGAGGCGGGCTGACCGGCGCGGATGTGGTTGCGGCGGGCGAGGGCCTCGGGCGAATGGTGGCGGCAGAAGAGGCTGTCGTGGCTGGCGGCACATCGGCAGCGGCGGCCGTTGTCGAGGAGATAGGCGCAATCAGGCGTCATGGTGGCTCCAAAAGGAAAAGGACCACGGAATGTGGTCCTTTTGCGGGTGAATTTAACCTATAACTTCAGGTTAGCAGGCTTGGGGATGAATCGTGCCAACATATTTGAGGCTGGGGCGGCTGTAAGTGGTTTGGAATGTGGTGCGGTTACTTTGGTGAAGAGGTCGGGGGCTTGACATCTTTAGGGCTTCGGGGATGTCTAGCACCTAATATGGCGGGGTATACTCCGGCGCATTTCGGAGTTGCGGTGAGGACGGACGAATGACACGGATGCGATGGCTGAGAATCAAGGGATGACATGCGGGCGGTGGCCGCCAACTTGAAGTGTTTTATGACGTAGAATTTCGGAATTATGTTGAAAGTACTGGCGCTTTTATCGGTGTTGGCGTTTTCTGCAAACTGGTACCGGTCTCCTGAATGGTGGCTTTGTATATTGGGCGTCGCTACGCTCATATTCATTGCCTGGCAGGCTAAAGCTACCGCCGAATCTGCCAGTGCAGCGTTTGAGCAAATTCAAGTAGTAAAGGCGAAAGAGCGGGCGAGACTCGTTATAGATTCCGCAATTCCGAGATCGGAA
>JAJZJJ010000541.1 GCA_021810175.1 Acidobacteriota bacterium
CGCGGCCACAACAACGTGCAGGGAGCCAGCGACTTCGGCTCCATGCCCGCTTGGTTCCCGGGATACGAGAAAATCGACGACCCCGAGGCCCGCGCCCGCTACGAATCCGGCTGGGGCGTGCCCATCCCCACCACCAGGGGCCTCGACAATCACGAGATGATCCGCGCCATCCACGACGGCAAGCTCAAGGCCATGTACATCGCCGGAGAAGACATGTATGCGGCCGACTCTAACGCCAACCATGTCGGCGCAGGCTTCGAACAGCTCGAATTCTTCGTCGTGCAGGACATCTTCTTCTCGTCCACCTGCCGCTACGCCGATGTCGTCCTCCCGGCCAGCCCATCGCTCGAAAAGGAAGGCACTTTCACCAATACCGAGCGCCGCATCCAGCGCCTCTACCAGGTCTTTCAGCCACTTGGCGACAGCCGGCCAGACTGGCGCATCACCCGCGACCTCGCCAACCGCATGGGCGCCAACTGGACCTACCAGCACCCCTCAGACGTCATGCACGAGTCCGCATCCCTCGCGCCGCTCTTCGCCGGCGTCCATTACGACCGCCTCGAAGGCTTCCGCAGCCTCCAGTGGCCCGTCGCTCCCGACGGCACTGACCAGCCGCTGCTTTACACAAAAGAATTCGCGTTTCCCGACGGCAAAGCCCGTCTCTACCCACTCGAATACAATCCACCCTGCGAGGCCGTCGACGAAGAATACGACCTCCACCTCAACAACGGCCGCCTCCTCGAGCATTTCCACGAAACCAACATGACAGGCCGTGTCCCCGGCATCCACGCCGAAACGCCCAACCCCTTCGTCGAAATCTCCCGCGAACTCGCCGCTGAGCGCTCCCTCGCCACCGGCCAATGGGTGCGGCTAATCTCCCGCTACGGCAGCATCCGCATCCAGGTCCTCATCAGCGACCGCGTCCGGGGCAGGGAACTCTATCTTCCGCTCAACACCCGCGCCGACAACGGCGTCAACCGCCTCACCGGCTCTCACACCGACCGTGAGACGCACACTCCCGCTTACAAGGAAACTCCTGTCCGTCTCGAACCGCTTCCGGAAAAGGGCGATGCACCGCTCCCGCGCCTCAACTTCCGCTTTGGCTCGCGTACCCCGCAGAACGGCGTCGAAGTCCAGCGCAAATGGAACCGCAGCGATTACAAAATGCCCAACGGCGCTCCAAACCAGCTTGTGCAGATCACTTCAGGGAAATAAACCATGGCAAAACCCATCGAATTCCGCCCAGCAGCCGACAATCCCCGCGATGAAATCCAGCGCCGCCTCGCCGACGCTCCCATCGAGCACGCAGAAGCGCTCCTTGCCTGTTACAAATTAATCGAAGAGGCCCATCGCTCCGGCACGCTTGAGCTCATGAGAGGTTTGCTTGGCGCCCAGGACGCAGTTGTCTCGCATCTCTCGCAAGTCCTCGCCACCCCGGAAACGGTTAGCGCGCTCCGCAACGGCTTCATCCTCATGAAGTTGCTCAGCGGCATCGATTCCGAAAAACTCACCGCCGTGGTCAATGGTCTTGCTGGAGCAGCCTCGCACGCCTCCACAGGTCCCGCTCCTTCTATCTTCGGGATCCTCGGCCGTGCCACTTCTGAAGATGGCCGCCGCGCGCTATCCGTCGGCATGGCGGCCCTGGAAGCTGCCGGCAAAGCCCTCAGGAAATAACCCCTTCCGCCAGCGGCTTCTTCCGCGCCGCGGGCTTCCGCTTTTCGGCTGGCGCGGGTCCCGTGGACTCGCGCACGATTAGCTCCGGCTCCATCACCACTTCCTTCGGATAGGCCTTGTTCGGGTGATTGATCCGATCCAGTAGGATCCTCGCGCCTCGCGTCCCCATTTCCCTCAGCGGCTGCCTTACCGTCGTCAGGCTCGGCTGGTGATACTCCGCGCTCGAGATATCGTCGAAGCCCACCACGGAAATATCCTCCGGCACGCGCAGCCCGACATCGTCAATCGCACGAATCGCGCCGAAGGCGCAAATATCGTTGAAACAGAAGATCGCAGTGAAATTCCGCGTCGCCCGCAGCAGCTTTCGCATCGCCTTGTAGCCATGTACAGGCGTCTGATCCAACTCTGCCAATGTAATCATCAACTCCGGATCAATCTCAATGCCCAGCGTTGTGGCTGCCTTGGTAATACCCTGCCACCGATAGTGAGCATCGCTGATGCTCTCCGGGCCCCGCATAAATGCAATCCGCTTGTGCCCCAGCTCCTGCAGGTGTTTCAGCGCGAGCATCGCCGCAAGGTCATGATCCAGGATGATGTTCGTCGCACCCGGCGCCGGGTTATGCGCCGAGATCGCCACAATCGGCACCGTAGCTTCAATCATCGCCGGCGTATCCAGCAGCAGCAGCCCGTCCACCGCCCGCTCCAGCAGCATCTGCACGTACTCTGAGGTCAGCTCCGGATTCCGGAAGTGGCTGGCCATGAAGTAGAAGTAATTCGCCTTGATCAGGTAACGCTCCACCGAGTGCATCAGCAGCGTGAAATAGCCGTCGCTCATGTCTGGAACGACGACTCCGATCGACATGCTCTTGCTGCGCCGTAGCGAGCGCGCAAAATAATTCGGCCGGTACCGGTACTTGATCGCTGCCTCGCGAATCCGCTCCCGCGTGCGCGGCGGTATCGATTTCGCATTCGGCGAATGATTGAGGACGAGCGAAATTGTCGTCTGCGAAAGGTTTAGCAACTCTGAGAGTTGCTTCAAATTGATGGTGCCTGCGCTTTGCGGATCCGCCTCGACTCTTTTCACAACGTCGTTTTTAGCACGGACTTACCAACATTTGCACTAACTTTAGCGATTTACTTTCGCGAATCCTATCCAAACCCTAGGTCAGGCTGGTTTCTTCCCAGGTTCCCATCACTCTTTTGAGCGCGTTGCAAATCTCCCCCACCGTCGCATACGCCCGCACACAGTCCAAAAGATACGGCATCGTATTCGCCGCCGCAATCCCGTTTTCCGCGGCCTCCGGCTCCTTTTCCGCCGCCCGGCACAGCGCATCCAGAGCCCGTTCCACGGTATCGTTCGACCGCCGCTGCCGCAGTGCCCGCAGCTTTGCTGTCTGCGCCTCCCGCACACTCTCGTCAATGTACAGAATCTGCGGAGGTGGCTCCTCCACCGTGAACGCATTCACCCCGACAATGGTCTTTTCCCCGGCCTCCACGGCTCGCTGGTACCGGTAGCTGGCCTCGGCGATCTCCTTCTGCGGAAAGCCCTTCTCGATCGCCTGGATCATCCCGCCCATCCGGTCCAGCTTCTCAAAGTACTCGAACGCCCCGCACTCCATATCCAAT
>JAJZJJ010000542.1 GCA_021810175.1 Acidobacteriota bacterium
TCTGGGCGCGCCGGACGTGATCATGCATGCGCCCGCTTCGCTCACCGGACGCTACCTCTCCGGCCAGATCTCCACCCTCCAGCGCGTTGCCCCCCGCGCCCTCACCGGTAAATGGATCACGGTGGAGGGAGCGCGCAGCCACAACCTGCGCGAGATCACCGCTAAATTTCCCATCGGCGTCATGACCGTCGTCACCGGCGTCTCCGGCTCCGGCAAGAGCACGCTGGTCAACGACATCCTCTACCGCGCTCTGGCCCGCGAGCTGTACGGCTCCCGCGAATCTCCCGGCGCGCACACGCGCATCCGCGGCTTCGACCATATCGATAAAGCCATCCGCATCGATCAGTCGCCTATCGGCCGCACTCCGCGCTCCAATCCGGCGACGTATACCGGCGTCTTCACCGCCATCCGCGACCTTTTCGCCATGCTGCCGGAATCGCGCGAGCGCGGCTACAAGGCCGGCCGCTTCTCCTTCAACGTCCAGGGCGGACGCTGCGAAGCCTGCCAGGGCGAAGGTCAGCGGCGCATCGAGATGAACTTCCTGCCGGATGTTTACGTACAGTGCGAAGTGTGCAACGGCCGCCGTTACAATCAGGAAACCCTCGCCGTCAAATTCAATGGCCACTCCATCGCCGACATCCTCGATATGACCATCGAGGACGCGCTGCCGGCCCTCGCCGACATCCCGCAGGCCAGGCAGAAGCTGGAGACGCTGGTCGACGTGGGCCTCGGCTACATTCACCTGGGCCAGGCCGCCACCACGCTCAGCGGCGGAGAAGCGCAGCGCATGAAGCTGGCCCGCGAGCTCTCCAAACGCCAGACCGGCCGCACCCTCTATCTCCTCGACGAGCCGACTACCGGCCTGCACTTCGACGACGTCCGCAAGCTCCTTGAAGTCCTGCACCGGCTCACCGATCTGGGAAACACGGTCATCATCATCGAACACAACCTGGACGTCATCCGCAATGCCGACTGGCTCATCGACCTCGGCCCCGAGGGCGGCGAAGGCGGAGGCAATATTGTTGCCGAAGGTCCCCCTGAAGCAGTTGCGGCCGTCGCCTCGTCGTATACTGGCCAATTCCTGGCCCGCTACTATGCGGATTCGGGTGTGGCAGTTGGCAATCCGGTCGCCGTGCCGGTCACAATCGAAGCAGCCAGCGGGGGCGCAGCTCGCAGACCGGCAAAAAAGACGCAGACCAAATCCAGGAAGAGAGCAGGGAAGCAGACCATCCAATGAACCTGACCGACCCGAACTCCGAATCCACGCCGGAACACAATCCGAACGAGCCTGCCGCCTCTCCGGAGACCTCGCCGGAGAATCCGGAGATCTACGCCTGGCCCCCGGCGCAGGAACCGCTCGTTCCCATGCAGACCGGCGTCGTGGAGTATCAGCCCGCCGAGCCTGCGCCTCCGCGCCGTCCCCCGCTCATTCCGCACCTCGGCCACACGGCTGTCTTTTTTCTGCTGATGATTCCATCGCTGGTCGTGGCCTACATCATCAGCTTTCTCCTCTTTCTCGCGATTATCCATCCGCACAGCATTCACATCCTGATGATGAATGTCGTGCATGAGATGCGCTACGCCATTGCCATCCAGATCATCTGGTATCTCGTCCTCTGGGCGATGGCCGCCATGACCTTCACGCTCTGGTGGCGTCGCCCCATGACCGAAGGCGTCCACTGGAACGCCCCCGTGGCTGGACGCTGGTTCTTCGCGCTGGGGCTCACCGGAGTGCTGCTCGGGCTGGTCGTTTCGCTGGCCGGCAACTTCCTGCCCATGCCCAAAGCGCCTCCCATCCTGGAGGACCTCACCAAATCCCAGGCGGCGGCATGGCTTCTCATGGGCTTCGGCATTTCGCTCGCGCCGCTCACCGAGGAACTCGCCTTCCGCGGATTCATCCTGCCCAGCTTCATCAATGTCTTCCGCTGGTTTCAGATCCGCGGAACCATCTCCGAATCCACGGTGCGCAACATCGGCATCCCCGTTTCCATCGTGCTCACGTCCATCCCCTTCGCGCTGATGCACGCCCAGCAGGTTTCCTTTTCCTGGGCTCCGGTGCTGCTCATCGGAGTGGTCAGCGTGGTCCTCTGCATCGTGCGCCTGCGCAACGACTCCGTTGCTTCCGGCGTTGTCGTCCATGCCTGCTACAACCTCACCCTCTTCACCGGCATGCTGATCCAGACCGACGGCTTCCGCCACCTGCAGAAGCTGCACCACTGATCGGTTTTCGCTCTCAGGAAGCCCGCAGCTCCGACCGCGTCTGCAGGTAAGCCAGCACATCGGCGCGCGACAAAACCCCCTCCAGCCGCCCATCCACAATTACCGGAACCTCCACCAGCTCGTTTTCCCCCATCGTCCGCAAAGCGTCCGCCAGCGAGGTGTCGGGCCGCACAAAGGTCATGCGGCTCAACGGGCGCATCACCGTGTCGACGGCGATGAGCGGCCATGCGTCACGCTCGATGCGGCGGATTTCCCGGGGCGTAATCATCCCCACCACCTCGCCGTCTTCGCGCACCACATAGCAGCGGTGTCCCGTGCGCAGCAGCTCGTTGTCCACAAAGTTCTGCACCGAAAGCCGGCCGTCGATGGTCGCCGGATCTCGCTGCATCAGGTCGCCGACCCGCACGCCCTTCAGATCCTCCTTCATCGCCACCTCCAGATAGCTGGCGCGCGATGCCTCGAACAGGAACCATCCGATGAAGACCATCCACAGCCCGCCCAGGTGACTCCGGGTGATGTAGTCAATCACGCCCATCGCCATGAACGCCACAGCCATGATCCGGCCCATCGCGGAGGCGGTGCGCGTGGCGCGCTCGAAGCTGTGCGATCTCCACCACAGCAGTGCGCGCAGAATTCGGCCGCCGTCCATCGGATAGCCAGGCAGCATATTGAAGACCGCCAGCACCAGGTTGATGTATCCCACCCAGGCGAACATCTCCCGGATCGACACAGGCATCGCCGCAACCGGCAAAACCGAAGCCCCGATGAACAGGGCTCCCAGCACCGCGCTGGCCAGCGGTCCGACCACCGCGATCCGGAATTCCGCCGCGGCATTGGGCATATCTCCTTCGATCTGCGAAATTCCCCCCAGCGCGAACAGCGTGATTCCGGATACCTTCAATCCATGCCGCAGCGCCATGATGGAATGCGACAGTTCATGGACCAGCAGCGAGGCGAAGAAGAGGATCGTCGTCGCCGCCGCCCACGTGGCCGCGCCCGCTGCTCCCCAGTTCGCATGCCGATGCAGGATCGTGCCTGTAAATGAAAACATCAGCAGCGCCGCAATCAGAAACCAGCTG
>JAJZJJ010000543.1:0-1119 GCA_021810175.1 Acidobacteriota bacterium
TCTGTGCGATCAGATCCAGATTGAGGGTGAACAGCGCCGTGCGCAGGCCCATGCGCGCGGCGGCCGCGGCGGCCTCGCAGCCGGCGTGTCCTGCGCCGACGATCACAACGTCAAACTTCTCAGAGAAGTTCGCGTTGGAGACAACGGACGAGCCGGCAGCGCCGGATGGATGGGAGAAGGGCACAGAGTTTTATTTTAACGGAGAAGGCGAAGCATCGAGGGCTGGCGGAGTATAGAGAGTGTAGAGAACGAGAATCCTGAGAGTCAGGGGAAGATGGAAGCATGGTGCGGTTGAGTGCGGTAGAGGCGCGGGTCCTGGGGGTGTTGATCGAAAAAGAGATCAACACGCCGGAGTATTATCCACTGAGTCTGAATGCGACAGTGAACGCCTGCAATCAGAAGAGTAGCCGGGAGCCGGTGATGGAGCTGGCCGAGGCGGACGTGCGCAGCGCTCTCTTTGATCTGGATCAGATGGGGCTGGTGCGGGCCCTCGCCGAGACGCGGGCGACCAAGTTCGAGCATCGGGTGCGGGATGTGCTGAATCTGCGGCGGGATGAGGTAGCGGTGCTTTGCCTGCTGCTGCTGCGCGGGCCGCAGACCGCGGCGGAGCTGCGCGCGCGCGCCGAGCGAATGTATGCCTTTGACGATACCGCCGCTGTGCTCTCTGTGCTGGAGAGGATGGCGGCGCAGACGGAGTCCGGGCAGGAAACGCCTCCAGACGCTCGTCCGGCGCAGCATCGGGAGCCGTTGACGCAACTGCTGGAGCGTCAGCCGGGAGCGCGCGAGGCGCGCTGGATGCATCTGCTCTGCGGGCCGGTCAGTGAGACCGGGGAGGCCGCAGGAACTGCTCTCGCGACGGCTGAAGGGGCCTTGGGCGATGGTTTGATGCAGCGCCTGACGGCGCTGGAAGAGCTGGCGCAGGCCGCGGAGGCTCGGCTGCGAACGCTGGAAGAGCGGCTGCAACTGGCAGAAGAGCGTCTGCTGGCCGCAGAGGAGGGTCTGCGGTCGCCGGAGGGCGCTGTGCTCAAGCCGGAGCTGTGAGCCGCTCCAGCGTTTTTCCCAAACTGGCAGGGTCTTCGACGTTGCTGGTGGAGAGGCTGCGGTCGATCTGGCGGTTGA
>JAJZJJ010000543.1:1129-3292 GCA_021810175.1 Acidobacteriota bacterium
GATCAAGTGCGTGACGTCGTTTTGCTGGAGCACGCCCATGCACTCCACCCAGCGGACCGCTCCGGTGACCTGGCGGATGAGCGCGCCGCGGATCGCCTCCGGCTGCGTGAGAGGCAGGGCGTCCACGTTGCAGATGACCGGGAAACGAGGCGCGGAGAGAGGAATCTGACCCAGCCACGCGGCGAGGCGGAGCTGGGCGGGCATCATCAGTGGGCAGTGGAAGGGAGCGCTGACCGGCAGAAGGACGGCGCGTTTGGCCCCGCGTTGCTTGCAAGCCTCGGCGGCCTGTTCGACGGCCTCCCTGGAGCCGGAGATGACCGTCTGATCGGGGCTGTTGAGATTGGCGATGGTCACGATCTGGTTGTCGTTGCCTGCGGCGCTGAGCAACTGGGCGGTGACGCTCTGGCAGGCGGTTTCGATCTCAGCCAGGTTCAGGCCGAGGATGGCGGCCATGGCGCCCTCGCCGGCGGGAACGGCGGTCTGCATGAACTGCCCGCGCGCACGGACGGTGCGGACCGCGTCGGCAAAGGTGAGCGCGCCGGCGGCTACGTAAGCTGAAAATTCACCCAGAGAGTGACCGGCGGCGAAGCGGACCGGAAGTTTGCGGGCGGCGAGTTCGGGCTCCAGCACCCGCCAGGCGGCGACGGAGACGGTGAGGATGGCCGGCTGAGTATGCTCGGTTAGCCTGAGGGTCTCCTCGGGGCCGCGGAAGATGATCTCCGAGAGAGAGAATCCGAGGGCCTGGCCAGCCTCCTCAAAGACGGCGCGGGCAGCGGGGTAGGTGTCGTAAAGGGCGCGGCCCATGCCGACGGCCTGAGAGCCTTGGCCGGGAAAGAGGAGCGCAACGCCAGGGGTGTCTTGGGGGTTGATCATCGCGACTAGTGTAACTGGCCGCGATGGGCTCCGTCCTGAGCACCGGTTCCGGCAATCTGGTGCGTTTGCGCAGGATGTAAGAGATAATGAACCCACTCGCGCCGATAGGATGAAGAGAACCAGAGGAGGGAGCCTCAGCCGGCCATGAATGGATCAGAGCCAGTCGCGGAGGTGGGTGGAGCGCCGATGGGGGCCGAGAATGCTCTTCCAGGGTCCGATCTGCGGCCGGGGGTGGCGCTGTGCGTGGATCTGGACGGGACTCTGGTGAAGTCTGACACGCTGCTGGATACGCTGCTGGTGGTGGCGCGGAAACGCCCGCTGGAGCTGCTGCGTCTGCCGGAGTGGCTCGTGCAGGGGCGAGCCGCCTTCAAGCAGCGCGTCGTCGGGCTGGTGAATCTGAACGTGGAGCACCTGCCCTACAACCGTCCGCTGCTGGAGTTTTTGCTGCAACAGCATGGCCAGGGACGGGCGATCTATTTGGCCACGGCCTCTGACGCAGGGTTGGCGGAGCGGGTGGCCGCGCATCTGGGGATCTTCGCCGGGGTATTGGCTTCCGATGGCGAGACCAACCTGGCGGGGATGAACAAGCTGGCCGCATTCCGCGCCAGGTTCGGGAATGAGTTTTGCTACATCGGCAATGCGCGTCCAGATGTGGCCTTGCTGGCGGCCTGCCAGGCGCCGATGGTGGCCAATCCCAGCCTTGCGCTGCGCGCTGGACTGAAGCGTACCGGGACGGCGGTCACGGCCAAGTTTGAAGACCAGAGGCCATGGTTACGGAGCTGGCTCAAGGCCATCCGTCTGCATCAGTGGGCCAAGAACACGCTGATCTTTGTGCCGCTGATGCTGGCCCACCAATGGCATGCGCGCCCGATCGTGAGAGCCGTCACGGCGTTTTTGAGCTTTGGGATGTGCGCCTCGGCCACCTACATCGTCAACGACCTGCTGGATCTGGAGGCTGACCGGATGCATCCCAGCAAACGGCGCAGGCCGTTCGCCGCCGGCGACCTGTCCGTGGTCTGGGGTATGGCGGCGGTTTGTCTTCTGCTGCTGGCGTCCCTGGCGTTGGCCCTAGCGCTGCCCAGCCTGACGGTGCAGCCGGACGCGGTGCGGCTGTTCCGGTCATCAAGTTTTCTGGAGTGGCTGGGGCTCTATGCGGCTTCGACGCTGATGTACTCGCTCTATTTGAAGCGCAAGCTGCTGCTGGACGTTTTTGTGCTCAGCGGGCTCTATACGGTGCGGATTCTGGCGGGCAGCGCCGCGACGGGGACGCCCATCTCGGCGTGGCTGGCC
>JAJZJJ010000544.1 GCA_021810175.1 Acidobacteriota bacterium
TGCCGGGCGGCGGGCTGCCGTCCGGGCCGCTGACGGCGCGGCCGGCGATCGAGGCGATCTGCGCGCACGACCATATTCCCTTCACCGCAGGCAAGAAGTTTCAGGCGGCTTAGGGGCAACTTTCATCGAGGATTGACTTGTGCCAGCGCTGCGTCCGAGCCCGGAATGGGCGCATGCAGGCGTGTGCGAATAGTTGCCTGAGGGATGCGGGAAACGCGCTTCTGCGCGCGAGAATGCAGAGAGGCGCGTGCGATCAAAGACCACATGGATCGCTACGAAGAGAGCATTTTGCTCATCCGGGCGCAGGTGGGGTGGGTGTTTTTTCTCCGAGGGAATCCAGAAATTTCTGTTTCCCGGTGCGCTGGTGGGTGGAGTAGAGATCATCTTCGGTATTCTGGTTTTGCTGGGGTGGTACGCGGGCTGGGCTGCGATTCCGCTGCTGAGAGTAGTTAGAGCCTTTTCACTGATGCAATGAGGTGTCCTGGATCGATCCGGTGTGGCCGTTCTCTGATGGGACGTCGACGCCAACTTCCTTGTTCTCCCCAACATCTTCAGTGAAAATGCTCTAGCGGCACACTGGTGACCACAAAGCTGCCGTATCTGGAAGGGAATGGATGGTGGGCCGTACTGCATGAGTCGCGCACGAACGCGAGCATGCTACTTGGACTGTTGTTTCTGCTGCCGGTGGGCGGAGGGTCGCTGGCGTTGGATGCAAGAAGGCGCGCGCGGAAGCAGAGCGGGTCCGTTTGAGTTTGCCGGGCTGGACTGAGGGTTTGTATGGGATTGATTCCGCGCAGGACGAGCGGAATAGCAGTGGTTTGTGTTGTCGTCGGGCTGTGGGTGGTGACGGCGCCCGCGTGCGCGGCCGGGCAGATGCGTTCCAGTAAGACCGCAGAAGAGGCCGCGGTAAATTGCGCGAAGGCGGGAATCCGGAGCCAGTGTGCATGGCGGCATTGGAAGGTGACGGATGCGGAGTTGAGGCGGCATGGCATCCGCCTGGGCGGATGGGTGCAGATGGATGGTTCGAGCGTGGCCGCAGGCGGACAGCCGCAGGCGGATGGGTTCATCGGGCAGTACCTGATTGACCTGGCGGCGACGGTGGACACGGAGAAGCTGCTGCACTGGCCGGGCGGAACACTGAAAGTGGAGGGCCAGAGCCACAGCGGATCGAACATCCTGGAGAAGCAGATTCCCGCGATTCAGGATCCGGACAACATGGATGCGCCGCCGGGCACGTGGCTGGCGCAATTGAAGTATCAGCAGAATCTGCTGCGCGAGAAGGTGCAGGCGCAGGCGGGGCTGATGTATGTGGACAGCCGGTTTCTGACGGTTCCCTACGGCGGGAATTTTGTTTCGCTGGATTTTTCATCGGACGGGTCGATCAGCACCTTTGTGCTGCCGACGTATCCGAAGGGTGCGTGGGGCGGCGACGTGACGGTGGCTCCGGTGAAGGGGTTGTCGTTTGCCGGGGGCATATACAACGACCACAGCACGGAGCTGAATTACGATCCGGGTGGAAACCTGCTGATTACCGAGGAAGCGTGGGAGGGCCAGCGGAACGGACGCCGGTTCAAGCTTCAGGTGGGCGCGTGGCGGGATACGGGGAAGTTCCGGCGCTTTGAGGGCGGGACGGTACACCATGCATCAGGCGTATATGTGGTGGCGAGCGACAAGCTGTGGCAGCCAGCCGACGCGAGCGACCGCGGCGTAGGGATGTTTTTCCAGTACGGCTCTGCTCCGGCTTCCGTAGCCAAGCTGCACCGGCATGTGGGCGCAGGCGTGGTGTGGGACGGGCCGTTGAAGGCGCGGCCGAAGGATGAGATCGGACTGGCCTTCAGCGACGGGCTGTTGACCAAGCAAAGCGTGTTTCGACATGGATTTGAGAACGAGGTGGAAGTGTATTACCAGATCGCGGCCTGGCACGGGCTGACGATCCAGCCGGATGTGGAATTATGGCAGCATCCGGGCGGAGGCGCGGGGCCGAATACGGTTCTGGCGCTGGTGCGCGCGATGTACAGCTTTTGACGCGGGCGGATTTGCTGGTGCGGGCCGCGGTGACGGCGGTGATTTCCTGGGGTGGGTTGACCTTTGGAGGATTGCGCCGTGCGCAAGTTTTGGACTATGGTGTGACATCGGAGATACGCGAGGAAGTGACCGCGGTAAGGGGCGTTCGTGGGAGGCCTCCGAATCAGGATTGGCGGTGGTAGTAATCTAGGAGCAATTTCACCCGTTGTTGAGTTTTAGAGGGCACCGACCGTGGATTGGGGCAAATTACCTGACCTGGTGTGTGTGGCGCTGCTGATCTGCGCGTTTGCGTCAGTTTCGCGGAACAGCAAGACACACCAGTCAAAGATCTGGCTTGTGGGCTGGGTGATGATCGCGGTCCATTTTGCGGCGTCGCTTTTTCTGCGGATACCCGGTTTCATTGCCAACGTAGCGGACTGGATTGCGCTTTCGGCGCTGAGCGGCGCCGGCCTGGTGTTTGTGTGGGCGGCGATTCCCTATCGCCAGCGAGCTTCAAGCCGGTGGATGCTGGCGGCACTAGTGGGAACAAGCACGCTGTACATTGGCCTGATCACCCTGCCTTCAGCGGGACTTTGGATACTGGAGACTGCCGCGGTGCTGCTGGGTGCGGCGCCACTGGCGGTGACGCTGCTGACGATGCGGCGGTTTCAGCGTCCGGAGCGGTGGGTGGTGGTGGTGCTGTACTGCGCGCTTTCGGTGTTTGCCGTGGCGGTGCAACCACGGTCCAATGGGCCTTTTCTTACTGTGAGCGGGCTGCTGGTAGCGGCTTACCTGGCATGCTGCATCACGTTCTGGTTTGCGTACCGGCGTTGGACAACGGGGTCGTTCATCACGATTGCCGGATTTCTGGCGTGGTCCTCAGTCTTTGTGGTGGCGCCGGTGCTGCAACACTACTGGGCGGGCGTGCATGTGCAGAGCGAGGTATGGAATCTGCCCAAGTACGTGGTGGCGGCGGGGATGATTCTGCTGCTACTGGAGGACCAGATAGCGCACAACCGGCACCTGGCGCTGCACGACGAACTGACAGGTCTGCCGAATCGGCGGCTGTTCCATAACCGGCTGGAGAATGCGCTGGACCGGGCGACGCGGAGCGGGCAGAGTGTGGCGCTGCTGCTGATCGACCTGGACAGCTTCAAGCTGGTGAACGATACGGCGGGACACCATATTGGGGACGAACTGCTGAAGCGGGTGAGCAGCATCTTTCTGACGCGGATACGGATATCTGACACGGTGGCGCGGACGGGGGGCGACGAGTTCTCCGTGAT
>JAJZJJ010000545.1 GCA_021810175.1 Acidobacteriota bacterium
CCTCTGCGGCGTGGAAGAATACGTCCTGCGTTTCTGGGAGAAGGAATTCCCGCAGCTTCGCCCCACCAAGGGCGGCACCGGACAGCGCCTCTACCGCCGCCGCGATGTCGAACTCGCCCTCCGCATCAAGCAGCTCGTCCACAGCGAGGGCTACACCATCGCCGGCGCGCGCCAGCAGCTCGCTCAGGAAATCAAGGAAGGCCGCCGCAAGGCGCAGCCCGAGCTCATCCCCATCAGCAGCGGCAAGCCCAGCGCCAAACCCTCACAGGTCGAACTCCGCCTCCAGCGCCTCCGCCTCGAACTCAAAGATCTGCACAAGCTGCTCTCCACGGAACCGTCTCCGGAACTCACCCCGGCTCCCGCGCGCCCTCGCACCACCGAGCGCAATCGCCCCAAGGCACCGCTGCTCTTCGAGTAACCACGCTCAGGCGAGCGCGCCTTTCGCCGTCCCCGGCAAAATCTTCGTCCGCTTCAACACCTTTCGCGTCAGACCCGTCAGCGGAACTTCCCCCAGCTCGCGCAGCTTCACCCACGCCAGCGATCCGCGCGGCGCTTTCAGCGTTCGCTTTTCTTCCCACGGAAGCTCGTAAATTGTCACGTAGTAGTTCGTATTCGTGATCGCGTGCCGCACCGTCAGCACCACCGATTCATCCGGCAGTCCGCCCTCCGGCGCCGCGGGCAGCTCCCACATGCCCGGCATCTGCGACTCATCCTCGCCGCGCCGCCGCAACAGAACCTCCGTCTTCGGACCCCAGTTCCTCTGCATCAGCACATAGGCCACCTGCCGGCTGCGCATCTGCTTCGCGGGACCCGTCTCATGCTCCCCCTGCGTGCTGCAATGCGCGCGCACCGGGCACTCCCCGCATTGCGGATTTCGCGGCAGGCACACCGTCGCGCCCAGCTCCATCATTGCCTGGTTAAACTCGCCCGGCCGCTGCGAATCCAGAAACCGCTGCGCCGCTGTCCGCAGTGCTCCCACTGCCGGTTTGCCATTCCCACCTGCTTCGGCAAGCTGCGGCCCGCACAGCCGCAACAGAACCCGCTCCACGTTCCCGTCCACCACCGGTACCGCTTCGCCATGGCTGATGCTCGCCACCGCCGCCGCCGTGTACTCGCCAACTCCCGGCAGCGCACGCAACTCCGCCGCCGTCTCCGGCATGCGCCCGCCGAACTCGGCCACAATCATCCGCGCGGCCTTGTGCATCATGCGCGCCCGCCGGTAATACCCCAGCCCGCTCCACTGCGCCAGCACGCGCTCTTCCTCGGCCTCCGCCAGCGCCTCCAGTGTTGGAAATTCCCGCATAAACCGCCCGAAATATTCCACCACTGCCGCCACCCGCGTCTGCTGCAGCATCACCTCTGATACCCACACCACATACGCATCCCGCGTCCGCCGCCACGGCAAATCGCGCGCATTTTCGCCGTACCAGCCCAGCAGTGCCGCCCGAAGCTCCACTACATCCGCACTCATTCCCTTGTCTGTTTGCATAAAGGCCCGCCGCCCGCGCACTCGACGGCTGATTCCAACCCCTCCCCATACTCCTGTATCCGAATCGTCCACTTGCGTTTCTAATGGAATGGGAGGCGCTTATCAACTCGAAATCCACTTCCACCTCCGAACTCGGCGATTTTCTCCGCCGGCTTCCCAAAGCGGAACTCCACCTGCACCTCGAAGGCACCGTCACGCCGGAAACCCTCGTCGATCTCAGCCGCCAGCCCGGCCGCACCCCTCTCACCATCGAGGCCGCGCGCGCCCTCTACAACTACACCGACTTCACCGGCTTCCTCATGGCCTTCAAGGCCATCTCTGAGCAGCTCCAGTCCGCCTACGACTACGAGCTCATCACCTGGCGCATGCTCCAGGACCTCGCCCGTCAGGGCGTCGTCCACGCCGAAGTCTACGTCTCCGTCGGCGTCGTCTATTACTGGCGCCGCGTCGAATTCGAACCCCTCTTCGAAGGCATGGAACGCGCCCGCATCCGCGCCGAACGCGAACTCGGCATCACCCTCTACTGGATCTTCGACGCCGTCCGCCACTTCGGCCCAGAGCCCGCCGCAAAGGTCTTCCGCAAGGCCGCCGAGCTCCGCGCCTCCCACCCCTCCATCATTGGCATCGGCATCGGCGGCGACGAGCGCCGCACCGGCCCCGAGCCCTTTCGCGAGCTCTACGCCGAAGCCGCCGCCAACGGCCTCCGCCTCACCTGCCACGCCGGGGAAACCGCCGGACCCAAAAGCATCTGGGGCGCCCTCAACATCGGCTCCGAACGCATCGGCCATGGCTTCTCCGCCATCCATGACCCCGAACTCCTCGAAATCCTCAGCACCCGCCAGATCCCCGTCGAAATCTGCGTCACCTCCAACGTCCGCACCGGCTGCTGCCCCCTCGCCGCAGACCACCCCGTCCGCGAATACTTCGACTCCGGCCTCATGGTCACCCTCAACTCCGACGACCCCGCCCTCTTCGGCTCCAATCTCCTCGAGGAATACATCCTCGCCGAGCAATCCTTCGGCTTCACCCGCGACCACCTCCGCGAGCTCGCCGCCAACTCCATCGAAGCCAGCTTCCTCCCCCCCGAACAAAAGCTCCTCTGGCTCCATCGCATCGAAAACCATGAATAACCCTTCATCCGTCCCATTACTGTTCTGGTTTCCACTGCCGATACAAGAAGACAGACGTCAAAATAAGTGGGTTATCATGAAACCTAGGGGGATCATCCCCGGGAGACACACGCCGTGACCGCTTCAGACAACACCAGAACCTGCGACAAAGGCTGCCCCGTTTTCCGTTACGTCGGCTGGACCTCGGTAGCCGTCGGCGTGGCGGCCCTCGGCGTCTACATCGGACGCGAACTCCGCGTGCGCTACAAGTTCAACCACCGCACCCCCTCGGACTTCTACTCCCACGCCGGAGACGAAATGCAAACCGAGTTCGGCGTCGGCGTCTAGCCCAGCCCTGCCACCGCACCACCAAAGTTCCCGCGAAACACGCAGTCCGTTGCGTGTTTTGCCGTTTAGCAGCCAACCCCTCGCAAATCTTTGGTGAAAACCTCCCCTGCCTCAACCTGGGTCATTTCGACCGGAGCCCGAAGGGCGTAGTGGAGAAATCTGCGGTCCCGCCCTTCACTCGCGGGTTACGCCGGGTGCCCCATTCATGCGCGCGCCGTTCGCGCTTCATTGCTGGTCGTGCACTCATGGGCAATCATGCTAGGATGCCCAATCATGACCGGAACGCATCAACATAGTGCGTTAGCCTTGGCTGAAATCCCGACCGGCAGGATTTGTTACG
>JAJZJJ010000546.1 GCA_021810175.1 Acidobacteriota bacterium
CGCCGGGGTTTGTTTTTTGCACGCAGAAAGGAAGCTCCATTGCTAACCCGCGCCGCGGAGGCGGGTGAGCAGGTCCTGCGGATGGACGGGCTTGGCCAGAATTTCGAATTCATGCCCCTGGGAGCGGGCGCGGTCCAGCAGATCGGCGGTGGCGGCCTGTCCGGAAAAGAGCAGAATCTTGCATTCTGGCAGGAGCAGCCGAATCTGAATGGCCGCATCCACGCCGTTCAGATCCGTCATGATGACATCGCTGATGAGCATGTCCGGCTGCCAGTTTCTGGCTGCTTCGACGGCCTTTTCGCCGCTGTAAACAGCGCGGGCCTCGAAGCCGCTCTGATTGAGGATGATGGCAAGTGTGTCTGCGATAACGTGTTCGTCATCGGCGACTAATACTTTGGGTTTCGTCGATTGATCGGCCATTCGTCCCTTCTGGTTCAGGGGAGTTGTACCCGTTGAAAAAACGCTCGCGACACTTTTCTCCCGGAATCTCCGGGAACCGTGTCATTCAGCACGGGATAATGCAAATATGATGATACGCTGGCCTTGGGAGATGCTTCATCTCTCCGTTCTGAATGTGGCATAACTTACAGAAAATACTTGAGAAGAGGTCGCGGACGGCGCAAACGCCGCGTGACCGGAGCATGGTGCGAAATGGCGGATACCATCATTCGCGCAAAGCAGGTGGAGAAGTTCTACGCTCAACCCAGCGAGAACCGTATCCAGGTCATATCCCCGACCGACCTTGCGATTTATCCCGGCGAAATTGTCGCCTTGCTCGGGCCCTCGGGATCGGGGAAGTCGACGCTCCTGCGCATGCTCGCGGGGCTTTCGCGCCCGTCTGCCGGTGAGGTGCTGTGGCATGAGCAGCCGCTGTCACAGGCGGACATCAACGTTTCGATTGTTTTCCAGAGTTTTGCGCTCTTTCCGTGGCTGAACGTCCAGCAGAATGTGGAAGCTCCGCTGAAGGCGCGCGGGATGCCGCCTGCCGAACGCCACCGGCGCAGCCTGAAGATTCTGGATACGGTAGGGTTGGACGGCTTTGAAGCGGCCTATCCGAAGGAGCTTTCCGGCGGGATGCGGCAGCGGGTGGGCTTTGCGCGCGCGCTGGTGGTGGAACCCGAAGTTCTGTTCATGGACGAGCCGTTTTCGGCGCTCGATGTACTCACGGCGGAAAACCTGCGCAGCGAGCTGATGGAGCTGTGGCAGAAGAAGACGATCCCGACGCGGTCCATCTTCATCGTGACGCACAACATCGAGGAGGCGGTGCTGCTGGCCGACCGGATCATCGTGCTGGGGCGCAATCCCGGGCACGTGCGCACAGATTTCAAGGTCACGATTCCGCATCCGAGGGATCGCAAGAGCGCGCCGTTCACGGCGCTGGTGGATTACATCTACAAAGTGCTGACCAAGCCGGATGTGCCGCCGGCGGAAATGCCGCTGCTGGAAAGCGGCCGGCGCGTTCGCGACCAGCGGCAGATGCACTACGAAATGCTGCCACACGCGCGGCCCGGCGGCATTGCGGGCCTGCTGGAACTGGTGATCGACCTGGGCGGGAAGGCGGATATTTACCGGCTCGCCGACGAGCTGGCCTTCGAAATCGACGACCTGCTGCCGATCGTGGACGCGGCACAACTACTCGGCTTTTTAAAGATCGAGGAAGGCGACGTGAGCATCACGGAGACGGGCACGGCATTCGCGGAGTCGGAGATTCTGCGCCAGAAGGAACTGTTCCGCGAGGCGGCGCTCGCGCATGCGCTGCTGCTGCGGCAGATCACGCGCGCGCTTTCGAGCAAGAGCGACCACACGGTGCCCGAGGAATTCTTCCTCGACATGCTGGACGAGCAGTTCACCAGCGACGAGACGCAGCGGCAGCTGGAGACGGCGATCAACTGGGGCCGCTACGCGGAGCTGTTCGATTTTGACGCCGGCCGGCGCCGCTTCAAGCTGCCCGAGGCGGAGGAGGAAATCGTCGCTGCCGGAGACGAGACGGAATGAAGCTGACTGCCTCCATCAGCAATTCGTTTTCCCGCTCGCAGGTTGCGGAACGCACGTGGCCGATCGTGATTGATGTGAGCGTGGCCGGGGCGCTGCTGGCGGGCTTCTACCTGATGCTGTGGGTGGCTCACTCGTGGCTGCACTCGGCGATTCCATCGGTGGTGATTCACCGCTCGCCGCGCTATCTGCCCGGTTATGCGCTGGAGTCCACGGCACGCATCTTCATCGCGTACCTCCTGAGCCTGGTCTTCGCCATAGTGTATGGCTACATCGCGGCCTACAACCGGCGGATGGAAGCGCTGATGATCGCGACGCTGGACATTCTGCAGTCGATTCCGGTGTTGAGCTTTCTGCCAGGCGTGATGCTGGCCATGGTGTCGCTGTTCCCGAGCAAGCAGATCGGCGTGGAGATGGGCGCGATCCTGCTGATTTTCACGGGCGAAGTGTGGAACATGGCGTTCAGCTTCTACAGCTCGCTGAAGACGATTCCGCGCGAGCTGCTGGAGGCGTGCAGCATCAACCGGTTTTCCCGCTGGCAGCGGCTGATGCAACTGGAGCTGCCCTACGCGGCGATCGGTCTGATCTGGAATTCGATGGTTTCGGTGGCGAGCGGGTGGTTCTTCCTGATGGTCTGCGAGATGTTCCCGGTGGGCTCGACGCATTTTCGGCTGCCCGGACTTGGCTCCTACCTGCAAACGGCGGCGTCGAAGGGAGACATCGGCGCGATTGTGTGGGGCCTTGCGACGATGATGTTCATCATCGTGCTGACGGACCAACTGCTGTGGCGACCGCTGATTGCATGGTCAGACAAATTCAAGTTTGAGAACGTGGAGAGCGCGCAGCGCATCACGTCGCCGATTCTGCATCTGCTGCGCAACAGCAACATGCTGCAGTACCTGTCAAACCGGGCTTTTCTGCCGATTCAAGAGAGTTTCTACGCGCGGCTTGCGCATGGAAGCCAGCGCCTGCTGCCAGCCGCGGAGGCAGCCCGGAAGCGTCGCAAACGCATTCCGATTGCCTTTGTGATTGTGATCGCCGTGGCGGCAGGTGTGGCCGGGGTGCTGGCTTTCCATGCGGCGCTGCTGCTGAAGAGCGTCACCATGCACGAGGTGCTGCAACTGCTGCTGGGCGCGGCGATGACTTTCCTGCGCGTGAATGCGTCGCTGCTGATTGCGAGTCTCTGGACGATTCCGGTTGGGGTCGCCATCGGCTTTCACCCGAAGCTTGCGAATGTGGCGCAGCCGCTGGCGCAGATTGCCGCGTCCTTCCCGGCGACGGCGCTGAGATCGG
>JAJZJJ010000547.1 GCA_021810175.1 Acidobacteriota bacterium
AGCTCTCCGCCAGCGAATTCCAGCAGGTCCTGAAGTATTACCCCGAAAGTACTCTGGCTGGCTATTCCCAGTTCTACCTCGGCGAAATCGATTACCGCCAGGGCCGGTACAGCTACGCCATCAAAAACTACGAGGCCGTCCTCCAGCAGTACCCCGGCAGTGCCAAAGCCCCTTCGGCTCGCCTCCGCAAGGGCGAGGCGGAACTGGCCATCGGCCGCCGGACCGAAGGTATCCGCGACCTCCGCGCCCTGATCGGCCGTTACCCCCAAACCCCCGAAGCCTCCTACGCTCGCAGTCGTTTGAATGGTATGGGCGTCCGCATCTATCCCAAACCGGCTCACCGCCGTTAGCTCTGGTATCCCAGACCGAATCCCCGGTCGGTCTGTCTTGATCCGCTGCATCGGTGACCGAATTTGATCCCGACTCAACCCCTGGCTGACGCCGCCTCGCGCGGCGTCAGCTCCCATGAAACGCCCGATTCATATTCCGTTGACAAAGTGCGGCGCGAATCGCAAAATCGAAACTTCAGTCTGAATTCATCTCTGCGAAACACCAGGTCGAAACCTCCGACCGGTCAGGCCACAAGTTTCGAGTTCGCGGATTCATCCAGATTGCACCGCAGGAAGGCCTCCTTACGTTGAAAGCTCTCCTCGAAACTCGCTTCGATAATCTCCCCCTCGTCGCACGCGGGAAAGTTCGCGACATCTACGCCGTCGGCGATCAGCTCCTCATGGTCGCCACCGACCGCATCTCCGCCTTCGACCACGTGCTCGCCACCGGCATCCCCGGCAAGGGCATCATCCTCACCCAGCTCTCCCTCTTCTGGTTCAACCTCCTCGCTGACATCGTCCCCAACCACCTCGTCACCGCGAACATTAAGGACTACCCCGAAGAGGTCTGGCCCTACCGCAAGGACCTCAAAGACAGATCCATGCTGGTCGAACGTGCCCGCATGTTCCCCGTCGAATGCGTCGCCCGCGGCTATCTCGCCGGCTCCGGCTGGAAGGAATATGTCGCCACCGGCAAGGTCTGCGGCATCCCAGTCGAGCCCGGCCTCCGCGAAGGCGAACGCCTCAGCCGCCCCGTCTTCTCCCCCGCCACTAAGAGCCTCCGCGGCAACCACGACGAGAACATCACCTTCGATCAGCTCGTCGCCCTCGTCGGAGAGGACGCTGCCGAACGCCTGCGCGATCTCACCCTCAAACTCTACAACCGCGCCGCCGAACACGCCGAGCGCCGCGGCATTCTCCTCGCCGATACCAAATTCGAATTCGGAGTCACCAACGCCGGCATCGTCCTCGCCGACGAAGTCCTCACTCCCGACTCCTCGCGCTTCTGGGATCGGGAACACTACACTCCCGGACGGCCTCCGCTCTCCTTCGATAAGCAGTACGTCCGCGATTACCTCGAAAGCATTCGCTGGAACAAGAAGGCGCCCGCCCCGCCCCTTCCCGATGCGGTTGTCAAACGTACCCAGCAGAAGTATCTCGACGCCTTTAAACTTCTCACGGGCGGACCTTTGACGGTGTAACGGAGATTTGTGGTGGCGATCGTCGACTGGCTGATTGTCGTTGTTCTCATCGTTTCAGTGCTGTCGGCCGCCAAATCGGGCCTGGTTGTTGAAGTTTTTTCCCTGGCGGGACTCGTTCTCGGTTTCCTCCTCGCCAGCTGGGACTATCAGAGGCTTTCGCCGTGGATCGGACGCTGGATCCACTCCATCCCTCTGAATCAGGCCGTGTCGTTCCTCACCATCCTGCTCGCGACGATGATTGCTGCGTCGCTGGCCGGACGTTTTATCCGATGGTCCATTCAGTCCATCGGCCTGGGCTGGGCCGATCGCCTCGCGGGTGCGGCCTTCGGCCTCCTGAAGGGCTTTGTGCTGGTCACGGTCGCGGTGATGGTCATTGCCGCCTTCTGGCCCGGCGCAACGTGGTTCAGACGGTCGCGCCTTGCTCCTGGTTTCCTCTCCATGGCGCACCATGTTGCCGTAGTCGCTCCTTCGGACCTTGCTCAGCGCATCCGAAGTGGCGTTGACGTCTTAAAAAAGGAACAGCCGGACTGGCTGAAGCCTGCTGCTTAGTTCTTGCCTTGCATCGTTGACCATTAACCCCCGGCGCACGACCGGTAAAAAAAGAAAGAGGGTTCCCTTGAAGAGAGAGCTGGACAGCCTTGTGACCCAGATGCATGCCGGAGGCATTACATACGAAGAAGCGGTCCGCGAATTCAAACGTCGCTTTATCCTCGAAGTTCTGGCCTCCCACAGAGGCAACCAGTGCAAGGCCGCCAAAGAACTGGGCGTCCACCGCAATACTCTCAGCCGCGTCCTCTCCGAAATCAACACCGCCCCCACCGAGGTCCGTCATGGCCTCCGCCGCCCCCCGCGTCCCGAGCGCCCCACCTTCCAGCTCAAGCAGTCCGCGGGCTGAGTCGTCCCTGCCGGCGATTTTTGCCCGCTTTCTTCCCTCCTGATTCCAAAAGACCTGCGGTTTTCGCGGCTCTGGCCTGATCCGCTCGCGGCATCGCGCCTCTCCGCCCCCCGCATCCCAAAAGGAAGGAGGGTGAAATGGCAGATATGGGATACAGAAATCCTGGTCCGTCGCTGGCAGGCGCAGGGACCGGTCCCTCGCTCTACCGCCCAGGAATCTCCTGGGGCGCGATCTGGGCCGGAGCTTTTTCTTTCGCCGCAATCTGGACCGTCTTCGGCATGCTCGGCATGTGCCTCTTCAGGTCCACCGGCACGCTCACAATCCCGTTTTCAACCGGCGTCAGCTGGGGGATGGGCATATGGAGCATCATCCTGACCGCGATCGCCATGTTCGTCGCCGGCCATGTCACCGCGCGCCTCGGAAACACCACGACCCGCCGTGACGCCGTCATCGCGGCTCAGACGATGTTTGGCCTCTCGGCGGTGGGCGTTCTCGTCTTCCTCGCGCTGGCCGGGCCTGGCGTCCGTGACATGACCATCCCCTGGGTCGGCTATGCCATCCGCTCGGCTGGATGGTTCGGCTGGCTCAGCGTGCTGCTCGGCTGGTCCTGCGCCATGGCTGGAGCCGTGTCTTCGCAGGAAAGCCGCCCTCTCGCCGGAACAGGCACCGTGCGCGATCTCCGCACCGCGGCCTGAGTCCCGCTTCCGTCGCATCAGCCTTGCGCGTCGGCGCAGGGCTGAACGCGCGGGCGGCGCCGCGGCTCGCCTCGGAGTTCCTGGACTTCAGCTACCCTGTTCTTATGAGCGATAACGCCGCCGCCCGCGTCTTCATCGATGACGGCTTCCGCTGGGACGATCA
>JAJZJJ010000548.1 GCA_021810175.1 Acidobacteriota bacterium
GAGGGGTTGCGGCGAGGGGGATTTGGATCGCTGACAGGAGTTTATGCGGCGCATCTGGCCTGCAAACAGGCTGCAACGGCCGCCGTCTCCGGTCGCTGGTCAACCCCTCCAGCGTCGCTTCAAGACATAGTTCCACCTTGGTCGATCAAAATCGGCTCAGGAAAATCCGTCGATACGCGTGCCGCAGCCTTTTCTCATGTAGCGACTGGCAGCAGTCGCAAGGCCTCCTTCCATAGGGCGATGCGCTCTTCCAATGCGGCCAGCCGCAGCCGCATTTTCCGCGCATGTTGCACCAACCGCCCTGCCGTGTTGATGATCAGGAAGCGCAGCCGCTTCGGTCGTGCCCGCAATAATTCCGCCGGCAACGCGATGCGCTTGAGCGCCGTCAGCACATTGTGCGCGATCGCCGCCAGCCGCAGCCATGCTGAAATACTTGCTCGGCATCACGCCTCCGGCCAGCTCGTTCTTCAGCACGTCATGCACCGCTTCGATCGTCCCTGCCTTCTCCCGATGCCACTGGATCAGCCGTTCCGGCGTCCACTCCCGCAGGTTGCTCACCACGGCAAAATGCTTCTCCCGGCTGCCGTCGGCAAACAGTTCCTCCTGCCGCGGACGAATGCGAATCGCCACGTAGCGCAACGGCTGCGTGTCTTTCTGCCGCGCTCGCCTTCATAGGTGCGCAGCGCCTCTCGCTTGCGGCTCTCGATGATGGTCGCGTCCTGGTCCACCGTGGCAATGCGCTGCTCCGGACAGCGCCGGCCCAGTTCCCGCACCAACTCCCGGTTCACTTCGCCCAGGCCAGCCAGCGCATCGGCCTCTTCCGGAATGAACGCGATCTGCTCCGGCTTCCGCTGCTGTCTGGCCTGCTCCAGCTTCTCTTCCGAATGGAACCGGTTCAGAAACTGCCGCGCCGATTCCGGAGATGGGACCTCATGCCCCAGCATTTCTTTCAGCCCGACATCGTCGCGAAAATGCTGGAAGTCGTCCACCCGCTCGCCGCCCACCGCGTTGAGCACCACGAAACTTTCCACCATCGTGGCTTCGTCGTAGCCGCGCTCCCGCTGCTTGATCTGCACATTGCACATGCTGACGCACGCGGGCCGGAACGCCCAGAGAGCGAAACGCCTGCACCACCAGCGGCACGCCGCCCCAGGCGGTCAGGGTTTCCTGCAGCGGCTCATCCTCAATCTCAAACAACAGCGGAGATTCAGTCGGCGAAGGCTTTCGGGGCGGATTCATGTCCACATCGTAACCGTTCCTCGCACCTGAAAGGTGCAGGAAAATAGACCATAGACACTCCTCATTCAACCCGCATCCTGCCACTCCACGCGGCTTTCTGGATATCGCATCAACTTGCATGCAATGTTATCCACGGATCAGGGCATCTTTGCGGATTAATCTCGGAGCAAGAAGACCCTTAAACGCCATCGGGTGAACGAGAGTCAGGCAGGACTTGATATCCTCATTACAGATTACAGCGTCTCCGTTATGATCTTCGTCCTCGACAACTACGACTCGTTCACTTACAACCTGGTGCAGATTCTGGGCGAATTTGGCGCGGAGGTTGAGGTGCGGCGCAACGATCAGGTCACGATCCAGGATGTCGAAGCGCTGGCGCCGGAACGCATTGTGCTTTCTCCCGGGCCATGTACGCCGCAGGAGGCCGGCATGAGCATTCCGCTGGTCAAGCATTTTGCGGGCAAGGTCCCCATCCTTGGAGTGTGCCTGGGACATCAGGCGATCGGCGCGGCGTTCGGCGCCAGGATCATTCGCGCGCCGCGGCTGATGCACGGAAAAACCAGTGCCGTGGAACATGACAGCCGCACAATCTTTCGCGGCATTCCGAGCCCGATGACATGCACCCGCTACCACTCGCTGATTGTCTCGGAGGATGGCCTGCCGGAGGAGCTGCAAATTTCCGCGCGCTCCGAGGGTCTGATCATGGGGGTGCGCCATCGCAACTTTCCCATCGAAGGGGTGCAGTTCCATCCGGAGAGCGTGTTGACCGGGGACGGTAAACGGCTGATCGCAAATTTTCTGAAGCTGGAGTAGATGAATGGTTTCCTTGCGCCAGCTTTCCTTCGCTGCAACCCTGATGGCGCTTGCGCTCGCGGCCTTCGCTGGTAGCGCGGATGCCCAGCAGGCCACGCCGCCGCCAAGCGCATCGCCTACGATTGCGCAGCAGACCATTGGGCACATCGACGTATCGGCCACGGCGGAAAGAATTCGAGTGGCGGGCGCGGTCACGCTGGGCGGAGACAGCACGCTGCTGGGCAACGGCAGCACGGTCACGGCGGGGAAGGTGACGCTGCCTATCCACCTGACGCGGGGCGGCGAACTGAATCTGTGCGCAACGACTGAGCTGCATCTGTCCCAGGAAAACAGCGCGGGCGACCCGAACAGTCCGTTGCTGCTAGCGCTGGACCATGGCGCCATCGAGGCGCATTACAACCTGGGGAAAAATTCCGACGTGGTCATGACTCCCGATCTGCGCATTCTGCTTTCCGGGCCGGCCAAGGCGGACGTTCGTATCCGGGTGAATGAAGCGGGCGATACCTGCGTGAGCAATCGCGGAGACAACACGCCCTACGTTACGGTGAGCGAACAGATTGGGCCGGGCGTCTACCGCGTGCAGGCCAACCAGCGCGTGACGTTTGAGCACGGCAGTGTCCGCGATGTGGTGGACAAGGAAGCGCAGCCATGCGGCTGCCCGGCGGCAGCGCCAATTTCCGTTGCGAGTGCGGGCGCGGCCAGCGAACCGGGGACATCGGCGGAGAAACCGGGGGAAGCGGTTGCCGCGAATGCTGCAAAAGAGCCGGTGCATCCGGGCGGCCCGAGTTCGACGCCCGCGGACACGGCGTTTCCGTGGGCGGAAAGCGAAGGACTCGCTGCTCCGCCGGCGCAGCCTACGAAGCCGGTGGTTCCGGCGGGAGAGATTCAGTCCGAGGTGACGAGCACGCTGGCGTATTCCGCGCCGAAGCAGACTGTTCCGACGGGAACGCCTTTTGGCACGGCAACACCGGAGAGCGCCGCCACGGTCGCCGCCGCGCCTGCTCCCGGCTTTGGGCCGACTGTGTCGAGTGGTCCGGTCATCATGGCGCAACCGGTCCCGCCAAAGCCTCATCGCAAGTCAGGATTTTTTCATACGATCGGCCACTTCTTCGCGAAGATTTTTGGGTAGGACTGGGGGCGCACGTCAGATTTGTGAGAAGTCATGCAGCTTTCTTCGTTTGATCTGAGCGGTACTCCCAGAAGTCCTCAAAGCGTCCACCGAGCTTGCTG
>JAJZJJ010000549.1 GCA_021810175.1 Acidobacteriota bacterium
GCCCACCGGGTCCACGTCCTTGTCGCGCGACTGGACCGCAATCTTGGTGCGCTCGCCTGCCTCGCGGGCAATGGCGCGAATGACCACCGTGTTGTCGTAGATTTCAGGCACCTCGGACTGAAACAGGTTCTGCACCAGCTCCGGCGCGGCGCGCGAGACAATCACCTGCGGCCCCTTGGCGGCGCGGTCCACCTTCAGCAGCACCACGCGGACACGCTCACCCACCGAAAACTGCTCCAGCCGCGACTGCTCGCGCTTGGGGCAGCGGGCCTCCGCCTTGCCCAGATCAAAAATGACGTCCTGGCCCTCGACCCGCTTCACGGTCGCGGTCAGCACTTCTTTTTCGCGGTGCGCGTACTCCTGGAAGACCGTATCCCGCTCCGCCTCGCGCACCTTCTGGAAGATTACCTGCTTGGCAAGCTGGGCGGCGATACGGCCCAGAGGACTGGTGTCGCGGTAGAGCCGGATTTCACTGCCCACTTCAACGCCCGGAGCGAGCTGGTTGGCCTCAGTCAGAGTGATCTGATTGACGGGATCCTCGACCTGGTCCTGGTCGGCCACCACGGTTTTGTAAATGTAAGCCGTGATCTCGCCGGTCTCCTTGTTCAGCTCGCCGCGCATGTTTTCCTGGGTTTTGTAGTATTTGCGCGTGGCCAGGGCGATGGCCTCTTCCACGGCGCCGACCACCACACTGGGATCGATGCCCTTTTCCTGGCTTAAAAGCTCGATGCTCTGATACAAAGCGCTCGCCATACTTTGCCTAATCTCTCATCGGCTGTCCGTTCCGGGAGTTCCGGACCGGATCTGTGGCCGGTTTACTGGGGTTTGAAGCAGGGGATAAAGCTGCCGCCTGCTTGTTTCCGGTTGCCGGGACGCCCACAACGCCCGGCGCTTTTCAAATCTCCGGCGCCAACTGCGCCCTTTCAATGTTGCTCAAGGCGATTGCGACCGTGTCCACGCCCGCCTTGCGGCCCTTGCTGTTTTGCTTCGCGGCCGTCAAATCCAGCGTGATGCCGTCCGGACTCCTCGCAATCAGCCGTCCCTGCCAGTGCCGGTTATTGCGAACCGGCGTGAATGTCTGCACCTTGACCAGGCAGCCCTTGAAACGCTCAAAATCCTCCGCCCGGGACAACTTGCGGTCCAGCCCCGGCGAACTGGCTTCGAGCGTATATGACTCGCCCGGAACTAGGTCCTCCACGTCCAGCAGTACGCCAAAGTCGCGGCTGAAGGCCGCGCAATCTTCGTGCGTTACGCCCGACAACTGCTCTATGCTCAGTCTGCCTTCTGCTAACCGCTCGGGCAAGCCCTCGGCCCCCGCTTCCACCCGCGCTTTGAGCTGCGCGCGCCCCTCGGCGTTCTTTTCGAGGAAGACGCGAAGAATACGCTCCTTCACCGCGCCGGTGAATTCCAGATCCACCACGTCCAGCCCGTGCGAAGCGGCTACCCGCACGGCCGCTGCCCGAATTTCGTCCAGTCCTACCGCCATCGTATCCAAGCCGTTCGGAGGTTCGCTTCTTCGGCAGCCGCTGCCCCCGCCCCGGCGCTGAAATTTACCGCAAATAAAAAGTGGGCCATGAGCCCACTCATCTCTCCGCCAGCCGGTGCGCACACGGTAAATTCAGGCGGACAAACGCGTCTGCCTCTTTAGAATACGGCGAAATGCTTGGGAATTCAATGCCGGGTTCTTGTAAACATGGCCGAGTGCAGGATTTCGAACCATGCCCCGGCCGAGCGTCAGATCGCTGCGCGTGGGCGAAAGCGAAGTCTCGCTCCCGGCAGCGGCTCCCGGAACTGTTCCGGCAGCGCAAACCTGGCGTTTCCAGCGCGCCAGGCCGCCCTTTGCGCGGGGTTGAATCCCTCGCAGACGAGCTGCAGGAGCCTTGTTGCGTCCCGCGGCGACGATGTCGGCTTTTTCCCGCTGTGAACCGCTTGTCTTCGTCTTGCGCAGGGTTGCCGGAATCTGGGCGGCTTCAGCCTGCTAAGTTATTTATTTTTAATTGAATTTGCACTTCCCGATCGGTGCCTTCAGGCTCTATGCTTTTGCTGCGCAAGAAAACGGCGTGCAACGGTGGACTGCGGCCTGGGAATTGGGATGGATGACCTTCAGCCTGGAGGTATCCATGTGTGACGGCTCTCATAGCCGCCTGTATTGATAGCTGGTTATCCTCGCTCGAATGCCGGGAAATGCTCTAAGATGTTCGGAAGCCGGAAAATGCTCTAAGATGATGAAGTAAGCAAGACACTCAAGTAAGGGCGTAAGCCCGAAGCGGAAATCTCTCGAATTATGCTTGAAAAGTTCTTCAATATCTTCCGGATCCCGGACCTTCGCAAACGCGTGTTTTTCACCTTCGGCATTCTGGCCGTGTACCGGTTGGGAGCATGGATTCCCACGCCCGGCGTGAATACAGCAAAGCTGTCCATCCTCTTCAACGCGCAAAACAGCTCCGCGCTGGGCCTGATGAACCTGTTCAGCGGCGGCACGCTGAGCCGTATGGCCATCTTTGCCCTGGGCATCATGCCCTACATCACCGCGTCCATCATCTTTCAGTTGCTGGCCGTGGTGTATGAGCCGCTGGCGCGCATCGAGAAAGAAGGCGAACTGGGCCGCCGCAAGATTACGCAGTGGACCCGCTATCTGACCGTGATCCTGGGCGTGCTCCAGTCCATCGGCATCGCCGCCATCCTTACCAAGCAAGGCCTGGTTCTGCATCCAGGCATCGCCTTTGACCTGATGACTATCCTGACGCTGACCGCGGGCACCACCTTCATCATGTGGCTGGGTGAGCAGATTACCGACCGCGGCATCGGCAACGGCATGAGCCTGCTGATCTTTGCCGGCATCGTCGCCGGCCTGCCCGGCGGCGTCAATGATCTGTGGCAGAAGGTGAAGACCGACTCCTGGGGCTCGTTTACGCCGGCCGTGCTGGTTCTGCTGCTGCTGGGCATGTTGGCCGTGGTGGCCTTCATCGTCTATGTCGAGCGCTCCGAGCGGCGCGTGCCCATCCAGAGCGCGCGCCGCATCGTGGGCCGCCGCATGATGGGCGGCCAGGCCAGCCATCTGCCTCTCAAGGTCAACTCCGGCGGCGTCATGCCCATCATCTTCGCCAGCTCCATCCTGTCGGCGCCGATGCTGCTCGGAACCGCGTCCTGGGTCCAGAACAACCGCGTCCTGGAGTCCATCTATCAGGCGCTCCAGCCCGGCTATCCCTGGTATGAGCTGCTGAACATCCTGGGCATTATCTTCTTTGCCTATTTCTATGTCTCCATCGTGATGAAGCCAGA
>JAJZJJ010000550.1 GCA_021810175.1 Acidobacteriota bacterium
TTATGCGAACGTGCCGAAGGATGAGCTGAACAGCCCGGCGCACCGGGCGCTGGCGCTGAAGCTGGCGAACGAGTCGATGGTGCTGCTGAAGAACGACGGGGTTCTGCCGCTGAAGTCTTCAGTGAAGCGGATTGCGATTGTGGGGCCGCTGGCGGATCAGAAGGCGGTGCTGCTGGGGAACTATAACGGGACTCCGACGAAGACGGTGACGATGCTGGAAGGGATGAAGGCGGAGTTTCCGAACGCGAAGATCACGTATGTGCCGGGGATTCAGTTCCTGTCGAAGGACATCGGCACGGTGGTGCCGGCGTCGGCGCTGACGACTCCGAGTGGCAAGCCTGGGATACAGGCGGAGTACTTTGCGGGTATGGGCATGGGCATGATGCGGCCGATGAAGATGCCGAAGCCGCTGGTGAGCCGGGTGGAAGAGACGGTGGACCTGAACGGGACGAATCTGCCGGCACAGCTGAAAGGCAAGAAGGGGTTCTTCGTGCGGTGGACGGGGACGCTGAATCGGACCGCGACGGGGAGCTATTACATTGGCATTCGCGCGAACGGGTTTGCCATGGTGAGCGTGGGCGGCCAGCCGTATGGCTTCCAGTACGGAGGCAACGGCGATACGTCGAACGTGGGACAGATTCACCTGGAGCGGGGAGTTCCGCTGACTCTGAGCGTGGCCTACGGAGCGCGGGGCGCAGCGACGCCCAAGGTGCAGCTGGTGTGGGCGAAGGTGGACAATGCCGCTTCTCCGGCCGCGGTTGAGGCGGCGAAGAAGGCGGATGTGGTGATTGCGGTGGTGGGGCTGACGAGCCATCTGGAGAGCGAAGAGGCGCCGGTCCACGAGCCGGGCTTCCTGGGCGGCGACCGGACGCGGCTGCGGCTGCCGCAACCGGAAGAGAACCTGCTGCACGCGGTGGCGGAGACCGGCAAGCCGCTGGTGGTGGTGCTGATGAACGGCAGCGCGCTGGCGGTGAACTGGGCGAACACCCATGCCTCGGCGATTCTGGAGTCGTGGTATTCGGGTGAGGAAGGCGGAGCGGCGATTGCCGATACGCTGAGCGGAAAGAACGATCCGGGGGGCAAGCTGCCGGTGACTTTCTACACGGGTATCAGTCAGCTGCCGAACTTCGCGAATTACTCGATGCAGGGGCGTACTTACCGGTACTTCACCGGGAAGCCGCTGTATCCGTTCGGGTACGGGCTGAGCTACACGAAGTTCAGCTTCAGCAACCTGGAGCTGCCGCAGAAGAGCATCGAGGCGGGCGATCCGCTGAAGGCATCTGTGACGGTTACGAATACGGGGAAGGTTGCGGGCGACGAGGTGGTGCAGCTGTACCTCAAGTTCCCGAAGGTTCCGGGCAGGCCGAACATCGCGCTGCGCGGATTCCAGCGCGTTCATCTGCAGCCGGGCCAGAGCCAGCAGGTTCACTTCGACCTGAAGCGGCGTGCTCTGAGCATGGTGACGGAGAACGGCAATCCAATCGTTGCGCAGGGCGACTACACCGTTTCTGTGGGCGGAGGTCAGCCGGACACCGGAGTTCAGGTGCTGACGGATCACTTCCACGTGAACGGGCAAGTCATGCTGGCGAAGTAGGAGAAGCGCATTGCAATCCAAAGCAGGGAAAACGCCTGCGGGCCAGCCACACACAGCGAACGCCACCATGCTCAGCATGGTGGCGTTGCTGCTTTTGCTGATGGGTGGAGCTCGCGCGAACGGACAGACGGCGGTGAGCGTGCAGGTGAATCTGCAGCGCAGCCAGGGGAAGTTCAACCCGGTGTACCGGTGGTTCGGCTACGACGAATCGGGGTACACGGACACGCGGGAGGGCGAGGCGCTGCTGCATCAGCTGCACGCGCTGACTTCCGCGCCGGTGTACGTGCGGGCGCATTTTCTGCTGACGAGCGGAAACGGGAAGCCGGAGCTGAAGTGGAGCTCGAGCAACGTGTACACGGTGGATGCGGCGGGGAAACCGGTGTACAACTGGACGATTATCGACCGGATTTTCGATGCGTGGGTTCATGCGGGCGTGCATCCGATGGTGGAGCTGGGATTCATGCCGAAGGCGCTGTCGAGCCATCCGAATCCGTATCGCATTCCGTGGCCGAACAAGACGGGTGAGGCGGAGGGGTGGACATATCCGCCGAAGAGCTACGCGCGGTGGGAGGGGCTGGTCCATGCGCTGGCGGCGCATATGGTGGCGCGGTACGGAATGCCGGAGGTTTCCACGTGGTACTGGGAGGTGTGGAACGAGCCGGACATCTTCTACTGGCACGGGACGGAGCAGCAGTATTTCAAGCTGTATGACTACGCGGTGGCCGGAGTGCGCGGGGCGATTCCGGCGGCGCGGGTGGGCGGGCCGGCCACCACGGGGCCGATGCCTGGCAGCCGGAGCGCGAAATACCTGGAGGATTTTCTGCGCCACTGCGCGGACGACCGCAGCAGCGCGACGGGCGGAAAGATTCCGCTGGACTTTATTTCTTTTCACGCGAAGGGGCTGCCGCATTTTGTGGACGGGCACGAGCAGATGGGGATCAGCCAGGAGCTGAAGAACGCGGCGACGGGATTTGCGATTGTCCATGCGTCGCAGAAGTTCAGCCAGCTGCCGGTGATTCTGAGCGAGGCCGATCCGGAGGGATGCGGGGCGTGCGCGCCGGCGCAGCATCCGGAGGATTCGTACCGGAACGGGACGCTGTATCCGGCGTACACGGCGGAGGCGATGCAGACGCTGACGGCGCTGGCGCGGCGGGAGCAGGTGAAGCTGATCGGGTTTCTGACGTGGGCGTTTGTGTATGAAGGGCAGCCGATCTTTGTGGGGCAGCGCGACCTGGCGACGCACGAGGTGGATAAGCCGGAGCTGAATTTCTTCCGGATGGCGGGGCTGCTGGATGACGAGCGGGTGGAGGCGACGAGCAGCGGGGCGATTCCGGCGGAGACGGTTATGAAGGATGGCGTGCGGAAGCAGTCCACGGTGGATGTGGTGGCGACGCGGAATGCGCACAGCGCGGCGGTTCTGCTGTGGAATTACCAGGACAACGCGGTAGCCGGACCGGGAGCGGCGGTGCAGCTTGCGGTGGAGGGGATACCGGCGACGGCGCACCGGGTTCTGGTGCAGCAATACGCGGTGGATCACAACCACAGCAACGCTTACACGGTGTGGAAGAAGATGGGCTCTCCGCAGCATCCGACGGCCGCGCAGATGCGGGCGCTGAAGGCCGCGGGCCAGCTGCAGCTGAAGGGATCTCCGCGATGGCTGACGACGAGCGGCGGACGGCTGGAGATG
>JAJZJJ010000551.1 GCA_021810175.1 Acidobacteriota bacterium
AGACGCAAAGAAAAGCTGGAGTGGATAGGAGTTGTGGGGAAGCCTGAAGCGGTGTTCCCAGCCGGCGGTTCATCGGGATACTTCGGCTTCGCCTCAGAATGACTCCGTTGTGTTGGGTGGGGCCCCCATCCATTGCGGAAATTGCGTCAGCGGATGGCGGGGAGCGCGGCGGCGTACTGTTCGAGAGGGATGAAGCGCTTTTGCGTTTGGTCGTAGGCTTCGAGGTCGCCGGTAAGAATGTCGTAGTACCAGCCGTGCACCTGGAGGGTGCCGCGTTCGAGTCCCTTGGCGATTTCGGGGTGGGACTTGAGGTGATTGAGCTGCGCGATGACGTTGGCGTGGATGAGAGCGGTGTGGCGCTCGTTTGGATCGTCCGGGACGTTGGGCGGCATGTAGTCCCAGGCTGATTTGATGAAGTGCAGCCACTGCTCGGTGAGTGGCAGGGATTCGAGTCCGCGAGTGGGGTCGAGGGCGGCTTTGACGGCGCCGCAGTCGGAGTGTCCGCAGACAATGACGTGCTTGACCTTGAGAACTTCGACGGCGTACTCGATGGTGGCGGAGACGCCACCGGCCATTTCTCCGCCGGGAGGGATGACGTTTCCTGCGTTGCGGCAGAGGAAGAGGTCGCCGGGTTCGGATTGCAGGATCAGGTCGGGGACGACGCGTGAGTCGGCACAGGTGATGAAGAGTACTTCCGGAGCCTGGCTGGAGGCGAGCAGGCGGAAGTGGTCTTTGCGTCCGGGGAAGGCTTCGGCGCGGAATTTTCGGTAGCCGTCGAGGAGGCGATCCATCGTGGTCCTTTCTGGGGTGGAGTTTCCAGACTGTATTTTATGATGCGGCGGTGGGCGTGCTGACCGGGGAAAGAAAGGTTCCACCGCAAGGTGGGTGACAGCACGCGGAGTGGCGCGCTCCGCGCGCGAACCCACGTCCCCTTCGTGGAAGTGGGGGCGCTCGATTTACTTTGCGTTATGCGGATGCCATTCGGGGACGGGTTCGGCGCTTTTGACCCAGGCGGCGACGATGAGGTTGCGGAGCATGTCAGCTCCGGAGGCGAGGCGCCGGGCGGTGAAGGCGCGTGAGGCGGGAGTACCGGCGCCTTCGAAGCCGTGCTCGTTCCACAGCTGGTAGACCTCGTCGACATAGCCGTGCGTGTGGTGGAGGTAGGCGAGGTAGTCTGTCCACTCGTCGTGGATGGGAGCGAGGGGTTTCATGTAGTGGCGGACCTCGGCCATGGAGATGTTGTCGTTGACGAATTCGGTCTCGAACTGCGAATGGATGTGGTGGCTGGTCGTGTAGTGGTGGGGGTTGGGTCCGGTCCAGCCGTTGTATTCGATGGTGGTGTGGAGTGGCTGGGAGCCGTCGCCGACGTAGTGGCCAAGCCATCCGGCGTAAAAGATGATGGCCTGTTCGACGGGCATGAGGTCTTTGTGCTCGGCGCGGAGCTGGCGGTAGTCGCGCATGGCGGACTTAAGGCGCTGCCAGACTTCCTCGGTGATGTAGGGCTGGAAACCGATGTGGGTGGGCTGCATTTCTTGTTCGGAGCCGGGATGGGTCTGCATGTAGGCGTAGAGTTTGGCGATGTACTGATAGCGCTCGCGGGGGAGCGGTGCGATGCGGTCGGCGAGTTCGAGGTCGATGTAGTGATCGGGGGCCTGCATGGCGTCGAGTTCGGGTTCGGCGGGGGAGCGCCAGCGGTCGGGCTCGGGGCCGAGGTATGTAATTTCATCGAGGGCGGCGGGGGAGCGCAGGAAGGCGGGTACGCTGACGGGGAGGGTCTGGATGGCGAGGTGGTTGATGATGCGGTGGCCTTTGGCTCCCCAGGCGAAGCAGGCGGGAACAGCGGCGAGCGGGATGAGGCAAAGGGCGGCGAGACGGTGGAGTTTCATGGGCATGAGTATACGCGGCGGAGATTAAGCGGCGGCCAAGAACGGAGCGGCTGGGAGCCGGTTTCCGGGGGGCGGAAAATTCGGTGTTCCGGAGCGGGAAATTCACCGGAATATGGCCCTGAAATTGGTATTCTGGAAGGGATATGCCTACGAAAAAAGAACTTCTTACCCACCCCATTCAACACATCGACATCAAGCAGCACAACGTGGTGCCGCTGGTGGATGCGATGGAGCATATGGCCTACAGCTCGCGTGACCTGGCGCGTGCGGCCGGGATTTACGAACGGATGCTGCGCGACCAGGAGTGCGGGGTGATCCTGTGCCTGGCCGGGTCGCTGATCAGCGCCGGGCTGAAGCAGATTTTCATCGATCTGATTCGCAACAACATGGTGGACGCGGTGGTTTCGACCGGCGCGAACATTGTGGACCAGGACTTCTTCGAGGCACTGGGCTTTCAGCACTGGATTGCCGATGATCTGTTCAAGCAGGGCACCGAAGACGCCACGCTGCGCGAGCTGATGATCGACCGCATCTACGACACGCTGATTGATGAGGAAGAGCTGCGCATCTGCGACGAGACGACGGAGAAGATTGCGAACTCGCTGGAGCCGCGGCCGTATAGCTCGCGCGAGTTTATCAAGGCGATGGGCGCATATCTGGAAAAGGAAGGCAAGACGCCGGCGAAGGGCGGCGTGGATTCCATCGTGCTGGCGGCGTATGAGAAGGATGTGCCGATTTTCGTGCCGGCCTTCAGCGACTGCTCAGCAGGCTTTGGACTGGTGGCGCACCAGCATGCGCGGCAGGGAAAGCCGAAGGTTTCGATTGATTCGGCGAAGGATTTTTACGAGCTGACGCAGCTGAAGATTGCGAATCCGACGACCGGGTTGCTGATGATTGGCGGGGGCGTTCCGAAGAATTTTGCGCAGGACATTGTGGTTGCCGCTGATGTACTGGGCAATGAAGCGCCGATGCACAAGTACGCCGTACAGGTGACGGTGGCCGATGTGCGGGACGGGGCGTTATCATCGAGCACGCTGAAGGAAGCGAGCTCGTGGGGCAAGGTGGACACGACCTTTGAGCAGATGGTGTACAGCGAAGCGACGCTGGCGCTGCCGTTGATCGCGGGCTATGCGTATCACAAGCAGGCGCATGCGGCGCGCGGGGAGCGGCGCTGGGCGCGGCTGCTGGAGCCGGTGACGGCGTAAAACGGAAATCAATATGCAGTGGAGTCAGGGGAGCCCGGATAGGCTCCCCTGATTCATTTTGGGAATAGCGCGGGAACAGGCGGCCGGCGCTCTCAAGTTCCTCTGATTTCCTCCGATGAACGCGTTGAGGCCAAGAGCCGAGGTGCGGGATGGAGTCAGCGATAGCGGTCAACGAGAGTGTGAGGTCGA
>JAJZJJ010000552.1 GCA_021810175.1 Acidobacteriota bacterium
CGTGCCGGGTGACGCCGTCGAGGTGCTCGTGACGATGGGCGACGTGCCGCTCCAGGCGGCCGGCGTCTACCGCAGCCTGCTCGAGGCGCTGCGGGGCGGGAATGCCGCCATCGCGCTCGTCGCCGCTTCACCGGCCAGCGCCACCCTCCCCGGCGACATGCTGGTCCTCACACCCCTCACCCACGTCGTTCAGATCGCCCTCCTCGCCCTCACCATCCTCACGCTCCTGCTCTCCACCGCCACCCGCATCACCGCTCACGTCGGCGAATTCATCGCTCTCATCCTCTTCGCCACCGTCGGCATGATGTTCCTGGTCGCCACCCAGAACCTCCTCCTCGTCTTCGTCGCCCTCGAATTCCTCTCCCTTTCCCTCTACATCCTCACCGGATTCGACAAGCAGAGCCCCCAGTCATCTGAGGCCGCTCTCAAATACTTCCTCTTCGGCGGCATGTCCGCCGGATGCCTCCTCTTCGGCATGAGCCTCCTCTACGGCCTCTCCGGATCCATCGAACTGCCCAACATCGCCGTCGCCGTCAGCGGCCCCAGCCTCGATCCGCTCGTCATGATCGCCGTCGTCCTCGTCGCCATCGGCTTCGGCTTCAAAGTCGCCGCCGCGCCCTTCCATCTCTGGGCGCCGGACGCCTACCAGGGCGCACCCACCGTCAGCGCCGGCTTCATCGCCTCCAGTTCCAAGGTCGCCAGCTTCTTCATCTTTGCCCAGGTCGCCACCCTCGCCCTCGCCGCGGCCGCCGGTACCGGCGCCTTCCACCGCTACTCCGCCGGATGGGTTCCGCTCCTCGCCATCCTTGCCGCCGCCTCCATGATCCTCGGCAACCTGGCCGCCATCGCGCAAACCAGCCTCCGCCGCCTGCTCGCCTACTCCGCCATCGGCCACGCCGGATACATGCTCCTCGGCATCATCGCCCACTCGCCCTACGGTCTCAGCGCCCTCATCTACTACGTCATCACCTACGCCCTGGCCGCTCTCGGAGCCTTCGGCCTTCTCGGCGCCATGGAATCCCACGGCATCGACCGCATCGCCGATCTCTCCGGCCTCTACCGCCGCGCTCCCGACCTTGCCCTCTGCCTCCTCGTCTTCCTGCTCTCCCTCGCCGGAATCCCACCCCTCTCCGGCTTCTTCGGCAAGTTCTACATCTTCACCGCCGCGCTCGAATCCGCGCCGCACCTCGGCATGCTCTGGCTCATCCTCCTCGCCGTCGCCATGAGCGCCGTCTCGCTCTACTACTATCTGCGCGTCCTCAAGTACGCCTTCGTCGCCGATCCCCACCCCGATGCCGCCCCCCTGCGCATCCCCCTCGTCCCGCGCCTCACCCTCTGGCTCATCACCGCCCTCATCATCGTGCTCGGCTGCGCGCCCAGCCTCCTCATCAGCTGGATCGGCCTCCACTAACCCACGCCATCCCCCAAAAACAGCAAGGCCGGCAGGATCGCTCCCGCCGGCCTTTTGTTTCCTGCAGCCTGTCTTAGTGCCGGAAGTGCCGCATACCCGTCAGCACCATCGCCACTCCCAGCCGGTCCGCCGCCGCAATCACGTCGTTATCCCGCACCGAGCCGCCAGGCTGGATCACCGCCGTTGCGCCCGCCGCGGCCACCGCCTCCAGCCCATCCGGAAACGGAAAGAACGCGTCGGAAGCCGCCACGCACTCGTTCAGCGGCAGCACCGCCTTCATCGCGCCGAACTTCGCCGCATCCACCCGGCTCATCTGGCCCGCGCCCACGCCGATCGTCTGCCCATCTTTCGCATACACAATCGCGTTCGACTTCACATGCTTGCAAACCCGCCACGCAAACAGCAGCGACTTCAGCTCTTCTTCCGTCGGCTTCCGCTGCGTCACGATCTTCAGCTCCTCCAGTGACACCCGCCCGCGGTCCGCATCCTGCAGCAGCAACCCGCCGGACACATTCTTCACCACGCGCTTCGCCTTCGCGTCCTTCACCACCACCAGCCGCAGATTCTTCTTTGCCGAAAACCGCTTCAGCGCTTCCGCCGTGAACCCCGGTGCGGCAATCGCCTCCACAAACAGCGCAGCCATCTCTTCCGCCGCCTCGCCGTCCACCTCCCGATTCACCCCGATCACGCTCCCAAACGCCGACACCGGATCGGCCACCAGCGCCTTCCGGTAAGCGTCCAGCACATCCTGTCCCGTCGCCGCGCCGCACGGGTTGGTGTGCTTAATAATCGCCACCATCGGCTCGTCGAACTCCTGCGCCAGCTCCCAGCACGCGTCCAGATCCACCAGATTGTTGTAGCTCAGCTCCTTGCCCTGCAGCTGCTCGGCGCCCGCAATCCCCAGCCCCGATCCATCCGCGTACAGCGCCGCATTCTGGTGCGGATTCTCTCCGTACCGCAGCGTCTGCGCCATTGGATACGCGATCCGCAGCGCCTTCGGGAACTCGTCGCCCATCTTCACCGGCTCGTCCATCGCCGCCGTCGCAATCCGCTCCAGCGTATTGGCAATCGCCGTATCGTACGCCGCCGTTGCCGCAAACGCCGCCTGCGCCAGCCGCCACCGCGTCTCCAGACTCAGCGCCCCGCCACTGGCCTTCAGCTCCTCGCCCAGCGCCGCATAGTCCTCCGGAGCCGTCACAATCGCCACATCCTCAAAATTCTTCGCCGCCGAGCGCACCATCGAAGGCCCTCCGATGTCGATGTTCTCGATCACCTCGCCCAGCGTCACGCCCACCTTCGCCGCCGTCTTCTCAAAGGCGTACAGATTCACCACCACCATGTCGATCGGCTCAATCCCGTGCTTCGCCGCCGCCTCGCGATGTTCCGCGTTGCCCCGCCGGTGCAGAATCCCCCCATGCACCTTCGGGTGCAGCGTCTTCACCCGCCCCTCGAACATCTCCGGAAACCCGGTCAGCTCCGCCACATCCTTCACCGCCAGGCCGGCATCCCGCAGCGTCCGCGCCGTTCCGCCCGTCGACACCAGTTCCACCCCATACCCGGCCAGCTGCCGCGCAAAATCCACCAGGCCAGACTTGTCCGTCACGCTCAACAGCGCACGGCTGATCTTCTTCTCTCCGCTCACAGTTCTCTCCGGAAATCCGGCCCTGATCCAGGGCCTCTGTCTTTGCTGCGTCTATATGAAAATTGTAATCAATGCCTCGCCTTTTCTCGCCGCCTCCCGCCCAATTCCTTCGCGTTCCCGGCCCTCTTCCCTGTTACCATCGAATCGTTCTCCAATGAGCCAATATCACCTGATTATTGCGATCTTCGAATTCGCCGTCCTGGTTTTCTCCCTCAGTCTTCA
>JAJZJJ010000553.1 GCA_021810175.1 Acidobacteriota bacterium
GTGAGGGGCCGCAGCAATCCCACAAAGGAAGGCATTCTTTCCCACGGCAAGCGAAGCGGGGAAGAATGGTCTCGCCTCCTGCTCATCGGAGCGGAAGACGGTTGGGATTTCCCGGCAGCGCGGCCCGTGAGCGAGGCCATCAGCCGGACGCCACGCCGCAAAGCATGTCATACAACAGAGGAGGAGATGATGACGGAAACAGTCCGCGAGCGCATCAACAGCTATCTTGAGGACGCGATTGCAGCGGAGAGGAATTTCGAGACTTCGCTCCACGCCTTTGGTCATACCGGCAACCAGACGAATGTTCGCGCGCTTCTGGACGCCGCCGGCAGTAAGGCCCGGACCCAGCACGAACGTCTGACGGCCCTGCTGGAATCGAGGGGCGGAAAGCCGACCGAAGCGAGAACGGCGCTGGCGAAGCTGTTGGCCGTGACTCCGCTCTCCGCGCAGGCCGGGCATCAGCCGGAAGAGAAGAACACGCAGCACCTGATCGTCACCTTCGGAGCGGCGGGCGCGGAGCGCGCCATGTACGAGGCGCTGGCGGAGGCAGCCGACGAAGCGGGCGAACAGGAGGTCGTGGCCCTCGCGCGGCAGCTCCAGACCGAGGAAGAAAATGACGCGAAGCAGGTGTGGCCGCTGCTGGAGCGCAGTGCCGTGGATGCCTTTCGCGCCGGAGTCGCGGCCGGCGGCCAGCCCATGAGCATTATCGGCCGCTATATGCAGGACGCCATCGCGGCGGAGAAGAGCTTCGAGTCGCAGCTCACCGTCTTTGCAAAGGAAGGCAACTACGAGCAGGCGCAGACGGTGTTTGCGGAACATTCGGCGGAGACGCGCCGGCAGCGCGAGCGCCTGACGCATCGGCTGGAGCAGCTGGGCGGCAGCCCCTCGGCGGTGAAGGGACTGCTGGCGCAGTTCTTCGCCTTTGCGCCTAGGGCCGCCCAGGTGGGCTCCGACGACCGCGAACGCGTGACCCAGAACCTGATCATGGGCTTCGCGGTGGAGAGTTCCGAGACGGCGATGTACGAAGTATTCGCGGCAGTGGCGCGCGTGGCGGAGGACAGCCAGACGGAGCAGCTCGTGCGGAACATCCAGCGCGAGGAGCGGGCCGCCGGCGAGAAAGTGTGGAAGCTCATCGGTCCCGCCGCGCGGCGCTCGATCCTGGCGCTCAAGCAGTGGAAGGCCGCCTGAGGCGAACCGCCGGGCAGCCGGGCCGCTGCGACCGCAGTCTGGCTGCCTGCAGTCAACCCCATAGCCGGAGCCGCGCGCGGGGCGGCATTCCAGCTTCCGAAACGGCCCGCACCCCCGCAGATTGCTCCCGGATGTGGGACAGGGGTGATGTTACTGGGGGTTTCTCCGCAATGCTGCGGGCGTAGGCCAGGCATAGCGGATTGGCCTCCCCCCGAAGCATTATTTGGTGTAAGAAGAGGCTTCCAGCGGGGATTAATTGTGGTAAGATGTGACCACTGTGCCAAAGGCCAGTACGCTTTGCAGGGAGACCTCAAGGCGGGTTGTATAGGCGAGAGCCTTACGAGGAAATATGAAAACCGCATCCTTCTCCTTCCCTGTAGTATCCTTCCGCAATTTAGAGACTGCTAAACCGAGTAACGGGTACCGCGATTACATCGCAATCGTGAAGATCTCGGACCTCCCCGATTTCTCAGATTGGCGTCGGATCAACGTGCGCGACCCCAAACTAACTGGATCTGTACCGAAAGCGATTCGGGCAAGTGTCTCGGAAAACCGGGAGCTCTTTGTGTACATGAATCGCGGCATTGTTGTTGCCACTGAAGCCGTCGCGTTCGACAACAAGGCGGGTATTGTAACGATTGCGCTCCGGGATCCAAAACTTCATGGCCTTCTCGACGGGGGGCACACCTACAACATCATTCGCGAAGAACAGGAGAATCTGGACTTTGCGCAATACGTGAAGCTGGAGTTGCTCGAAGGCTTTACGCAGGATGAAATACCGCTGCTCGTGGAAGCACGCAACACTTCCAACCAAGTACGCGATCAGAGCCTGATGAACCTACAGGGGGAGTTCAATAAGCTTAAGCGAGCGCTGGCTGACCAGCCCTACGCGGACGAGATCGCCTATAAGGAACATGAAGTGTTGGAGGACGGTAGCTCCAAGCCGATCGACGTCAGGGAAATCATCGCACTATTGACTTGCTTCGATGCGAGCAACTTTGATAGCCGCGTTCACCCTATTAATGCGTACCGATCAAAGGCTGCTTGCTTGGACCACTTTTCGTCCCACAAATCAGACTATGAACGAATTTACCCTCTCGCCGCTGATATTCTTCGCCTCTACGACGAAATTCAGGCACAGCTTCCGGATCTCTACAATAAGGTTCGCGGCCGTGCTGGCGAGGTGGCAGGCGGGCGTTTTGGGAAGCTCACGGGCGTGACAACTTATAAGCATCCCGTGAGGTTGATGTTTAGCGATCTTGAGACGAGGTACGGGGTACCCGCAGGCTTCGTCTATCCGGTGCTAGGGGCGTTCAGGGCTTTGCTTGAGGAGAAGCGTGGCCGGTATGTTTGGGCGAAAAATCTGGACCCGTTTCAGCTGCTTTCAGGTGATCTGGGCCAGACGCTGGCCGACACCATTGGCAACTTCGCGTTGGAGGCGAGAAACCCGTCAAAGACGGGGAAATCCCCTTTGGTGTGGCAAGCTTGCTACCAAGCCGCCGAAGTAAGCTACCTCCGGGCGTGAGGCTTAGGCGCAGTATTTCTCCGGGCGAGGTTTCGACCTCGCCCTTGTTGTCTTCCCGGTCTGGCTCGGCCTCAAGTAGGGATCTTCAGCTGGGGAGATCTATCCCTGCATCCCTTGTCGCCAGCAGATTTCGTACTGTTAAGTTCCACAACAGTTACATGCTTGCCAAGTCGGCCGAGGGCGGGGAGCAGGGTGTTCACCCGCAAGTTGTGGCTTTTGGTGGGCGCAGCAGGATTCGAACCTACGACTTCCACCGTGTGAAGGTGGCACTCTACCGCTGAGTTATGCGCCCATGAACATGTCCGGATCCGTCTCCGGATCGGCGTCCGGTTTGGGGCCGGAACGGGAAGAACAAGATCAAGATTATCATTCGCCTGGCCTTCCCGTCATCCACCCGGCTCTGCGTGCTCGGCATCTCCATTCGGCTCGTTCGCCTCCCGTTGCCCGGCTGCGTCCCCCGGGGCATCGCGGCCGTTCCATTGTGAAAGAATGGGCCAGGCAGGTATGGCCCCGCGCAAATCGCCGTTCGCACCCGACGATGACGCATCCCGAGGCGTTTCGG
>JAJZJJ010000554.1 GCA_021810175.1 Acidobacteriota bacterium
GCCGGGATCGACCATTATCTCGGCTGTGCGCCGCAGCTCGCCGCTGCGCGCCGATCCCGCGACTGGCTCGCGTCCAAGATAGCGGGTTAAGACGCGTTCCACGTTGCCGTCGATTGCCGGAATCGCCTCATTGAAGGCAATGCTGGCGACGGCCGCGGCCGTGTAGACGCCGACTCCGGGCAGTCGCCCCAATTCCACGGACGTTCGCGGGATTTGGCCCTGGTGTTCGGCCATGATCGCCCGGGCCGACTCATGGAGCGAGCGGGCGCGGCGGTAATAGCCCAGGCCGCTCCATGCCGCCAGCACATCGGATTCATCGGCGCGCGCCAGAGCTTCCAGTGTTGGGAATTTCTGCAGGAAGCGCGTGTAGTAGGCCTCGACCACAGAGACTCGCGTCTGCTGAAGCATCGTTTCGGATACCCAGATCGCGTAGGGATCGCGGGTGTGCCGCCACGGCAGGTTCCGTGCGCATTCGTCGAACCACGCCAGCAGTCTACGGCGAAAATCGGCTACTCCCGGCTTGCGCGCCATTTCAGGATTGTAATGGCTCGGCTCACCTTTTGTGCCAGTCAGAGGCGCAGCTCAAAACTCTGCCGTGGCTTCCACAGGTGGTCGATAACGCCGCCGGGCCGCGGGGAGCCGATTTCAGCTAACCTGAAGAAGTTGCCATGGATATTCCCGCATTCATCCAGCGCCTTCCCAAAGCCGAGCTGCACCTTCACCTTGAAGGTACGGTTAGCCCGGAAACTCTGGTCGAGCTGAGCGCGCGCCACGATTCCGCGCCGCTGACGCTGGAGCAGGCCCGCGCCCTCTTCCACTACACGGACTTTACGGGATTTCTGATGGCCTTTAAGGCGATCACGGAGCATCTGCAGACGGCAGCCGATTATGAGCTGATTGCCTGGCGCATGGCTGAGCGCCTCGCCCGACAGGGAGTGGTGCACGCAGAGGTCTACGTTTCGGTGGGGGTTGTGTATTACTTCCGCCACAGCGAATTCGAGCCACTCTTTGAGGGGATGGAACGGGCCCGTCTGCGTGCAGAAGCCGAACTGGGCCTGTCCATTTACTGGATTTTCGACGCCGTCCGCCACTTCGGTCCCGAAGAAGCGGGTCGCGTCTTCCGCAAAGCGGCCGAGCTGCGTTCGCGGTACCCCTCGATCATAGGAATCGGCATCGGCGGCGACGAGCGGCGCACGGGCCCCGAACCTTTCCGCGATCTCTACGCCGAAGCGCGGGACAGCGGTCTTCGCCTGACCGCTCATGCGGGGGAAACGGTGGGGCCGCAGAGCATCTGGGGAGCCATCAATATCGGCGCGGAGCGTTTGGGACATGCGCTTTCCGCCATCCAGGATCCGGAGTTGATGGAGGTACTTGCCCATCGGCAGATTCCGCTGGAGCTGTGCGTCACGTCAAATATCCGCACGGGCTGCTGTTCCTGTGCGGAGGAGCACCCGCTGCGCCGCTATTTCGATTCGGGGCTTATGGTCACGGTCAACTCTGACGATCCGTCCCTCTTTGCCAGCGATATCGAGGATGAGTACCTCCTCGCCCACGCGACATTTGGTTTAACGGCGGAGCACCTGCGGGAACTGGCCTCCAACTCTATTGAGGCCAGTTTTCTGCCAGCAGAGCGCAAAGTTGCGCTCCTTCGCCGAATCGAGGGCGTCGAATAGGTTAAGGACCGGTTTCCTGTTGCCGATCTATTGTGGGTGGGGTCGTGCAGGCTGCGCTATTATGAACCCATGGCGTACCGGAGCATGCGCATGTGTTGTCGGAAAGCAAAGAGGAAAATGGCTCACGTAACGGAATCCGCAATCTCCGAAGTTGTTGAGTCTCCCTGTCGGGCCGTTCGCGCCGTGGGGTGGACGTCGCTGGCCCTGGGCGTGACCGCTCTCGGGCTCTACGTGGGGCGCGAACTGCGCCTTCGCTATCTTTTTAAACGCCGGACGCCGTCGGATTTTTATTCTCACGCGGGCGAGGATATCGGCCCGGAATTCGGCATGGGAATCTGAGAAGCTGAAGCAGGCGAAATGCCGTTGGGCAAAAAGGCGCTTAGCAAAAAGCGGTGAGCGGAATCCTCTTTCGCTCACCGCTTTTCGCTGGTACCGCTAACCGCTCTCCGCGCCGACAGGTCTACCTGCTGCCGGCGAGTTTCAGTGGGTCCGGTCGACCAGGTAGCGCGCGACCGCCTTGAGCCCGTCGGCCGAGTCTCCATAGGGAGCCAGTTCCTCGAAGGCCTCTCCAATCAGCCGCTGCGCATCCTTTCGGGATTGCTCCATTCCGAAGACCGCCGGCCAGGTCGCCTTATCGCTGGCCACGTCTTTGCCCGCGGTTTTGCCCAGGTGCTGGGAGTCCTGTGTCATGTCGAGGACGTCGTCCACAATCTGGAACGCCAGTCCCGCCTTGCGCCCGAATTCCGTCAACCGAGCCACGTCGTCGGCCTCGGCGCCGGCATACACGCCGCCCGCGACAATGCTGACGCGGATCAGCGCGCCGGTTTTCGCGCGATGGATCGCCTTTACCATCTCGGCCGTCGGACTGGTGTGCTCTCCCTCCAGATCGAGCACCTGGCCGCCGATCATCCCCTCGACGGTGCCTGTTGCCTCGGCAATCAGGCCCACGATGCGCACAATCTGCGAAGCCTCGCAGCGGAGGCCGGCGAGCGTTTGATAGGCCTGCGTCTGCAGCGCATCTCCCGCCAGGATCGCGATGGCTTCGCCGAATGCCACATGGCAGGTCGGTTTCCCCCGCCGGAGGTCGTCGTTGTCCAGGGCCGGAAGGTCATCGTGGATGAGCGAATAGGTATGGATCATCTCGATTGCCGCGCCGAGTTCTTCAATTCCGAGAGGGAGGCCGCTTTCACCCCGCGCGGCCGCGATCAGCCGTCCCGCTTCCATTGCCAGCACCGGCCGGAGCCGCTTTCCGCCAGCGAAAACGCTGTGCCGCATCGCTCCGTGAATCGATTGCGGAACCTGCGTAACCGGCGGCAGCAGCCGCTCCAGCGCCGCATCCGTCCGTTCCACACCCTGCCGCAGGATTTCCTGCACGTCTGTCTGCATCACCGCCGAGCCGCCTGAACTTTTCATGACTTTTGCCTTTCCAGAGAGCCAAAAGACAGTTTACTTCGCGGAAGCCCGCGGAAAACATTGTGCTTATGGTTCCAGACGCAGCGTGAGGGCCGTAATCGCTCTGAGTGCCGCGCCGGAGAATGGAAGCGCGAAGGTTTTCCCCCTGAGCTCTGCCTGGGGTAGACGGACGGGGCGGAGGGGCCACG
>JAJZJJ010000555.1 GCA_021810175.1 Acidobacteriota bacterium
CTCCAGAATCTCCGTGACCCGCCGCGCTTCCTTCTGCTGCTCGTGCCGCGCTGTCTCCAGGTCCTCCACCTTGCGCATCAGCTGTTCGTGCAGCCGCACGTTCTCAATGGCCACCGCCGCCTGCGCCGCGATCGTCTGCACCAGCCCTTCCGCCTCTTCGCGGAACACATCCTTTTCCCCATGTCCGTAGAACAACCCGCCCAGCACCTCGCCCGAGCGCCCCACCACCGGCACCGCCAGGTAGCTGCGCACCGGCAAATGCCCCTCCGGCATGCCGTAATGCGGCGCATTGTGGCCATACCGCGGATCCTGCGTGATGTCTCCCGACCGCACCACCCCTTCGCCCGCAAATGTCGGCGCAAACACCTCCGTATTTCGCGGCATCGGATACCGCGAAAACGCCTCCAGCGGCGCCCCCGAAACCGTGTACAGCAGATACCGCTCCCCCGACACGTTCACCACGTTGTAGAAAAAAGCCCCGAACTCCGCCCCGCACAGCTCCCGCCCCGCATCCGTCGCCGCCTGAACGATCTGCCGCAGGTCTCTCTCCCGGCCCAGCGACAATCCCGTCTGCACCAGCAGTTCGAGGGATCGCCTGGAAGATGTGGGGGTGTTCGGCAGTTCGCGGGCGGGTCCGTTCACGGAAAGGGGCCTTTGAAGTGGATAGGCTTTCACCGCCCTGCCAGAACACACGAATACCTGCACAAGTCGGACGTCAATTGGATGGCCCCCACTCGCCCTGTGTTGCCTCGGGAAGCAGGAGTCCACCACCCCAGTTGCCCCGTCTCTCGCAAGGGAGGCGGGAAGGAAAAATCCACACCAGCCCCGAACCTTGCCGGAAAAGTCCCCACCAGCCGTCATCCTGGCTGCCCCGTCTCCCGCAGGGAGGCGGGAAGGAAAATCCACACCAGCCCCAGCCTCGGACGGAAAAGTCCCGCCAGCCACGAGCAGGATTGACATATCCGCCGCTATACAGCCATGATAGATATCAGCTGGAGGGATCGATGCCACACTCATCGCGCGCGCGGGTCTTCATGAGTGGCAGGAGCCAGCATGTCACGATTCCCCGCGAGTTCCGCTTTCGCGCTTCCTTTGTGTCCATTCGCCGCGATCCCCAAAGCGGAGATCTGATCCTCTCCGAGGTTCCCAGCCTGGACGAGGTTTTTGCTGCCCTCGACGCGGCCAAACTCCCGGAAGACTTCATGAGCGATGTGGACCGCGACCGGCGCCCACCGGAAGACCGGCCCGCGCTGGACCATCTCCTCGACGACGAAACGGGCTCTGTGAGTCGGCGGTGAAGCTCAGATACCTGCTCGACACCAATACCTTCAGCTACATCGTGCGGGGCAACTCGCCGGCTGCCCGCGCCGAGTTTCGCCGGCTCGCCCAGGATACTGGCGCCCAGCTCTGCATCTCCGTCATCACGGAAGCTGAAGTGCGCTACGGCATGGCAAAACGCGCTCTCTCTCCGGCCCGCCGTGACGCCATCGAGGGATTATTCGCCAATCTTGAGATTCTGCCGTGGGGTTCAGAAGAAGCGGCTCTCTATGCGCAGGCCAGGTCCGCCCTCGAATCCAGAGGACTCAGCGTTTCCCTGATGGATCTCCTGATCGGCGTCCACGCCGCAGCCGCCCGTGCGATCCTCGTCACCCACGACGGCGTCTTCGCCCAAATTGCGGAAGTTGCGGGGATTCAGTCCCTCGTCGATTGGGCGAACGATATTTCTTAAGGCGAGTGAGCATTCCTCTTCAACTTCTGGAGTGCATCCCGGCCGCTATGCGGAAAACAGTCTTTCGCCAACCGCCTTTCGCCAGCCGCCTTTCGCTGACCGCCTTTCGGTGACCGCCTTTCGCTAACCGCCTCTTTCGCTGACCGCCTCACCGCTAACCAGCCGTCAACCCCGCACCGCTTCACCAAAGTAACCACCAGCACATTCCAAAGAACTTATCCCCGAGTTCGTCCCAAAAGAGTTGGCACTCTTACTCCACCTGCTTGATATTCTTAAATAGAGAGCCAAATTTGGAGTTTTCCCGCAGAGGGTCCGCGCCGAGCGGACCCTTCTGCTTTTGCGGCCCCTCACTAATCTCTTTGGAATCATATGAATGTGCATCCATAACAAAACAAAGGGCTATGATAACCCCTCTGGAATCATATGCTTACCGGACGCGCCGGAGCGCGCCACGCCGCTATGCTATTTAGATTCATATGGATACAGAAGAAAGGCAAAAACCAGGGGGGTACCCACCCACTCTCAACCAGCTACCCATCCTGGCTGCCCCGTCTCCCGGCAGTTGGGAGGCGGGACAACGCGAAGCGTCCGCTTTTCCTCCATCTCAGATTGATCCACATCAGTTGGCAGACGTCAAAACCACTAACTCCCACGGAATCATATGGATACGCATCTATAACAAAACAAAGGGCTGCGGTAAACGCTTTGAAATCATATTCTTACCGGGAAGGCCAATGCCTCGGACGCCGCTATGCCCTTTAGATTCATATGCATGCCCCAAAATGGCAAAACCCAGGGGGTACCAATCGACCCTGGGAAACAGACCGGTTAACTCGCTGCCTGCTGTCTGCTGCCTGCTGCCTGCTGTCTGCCAATCCCAGCGTCTCTGGCCATCTGCCCTGTTTTCAGGCACTTCCAGCCCAGAGCCCCTGGACGAAAAGAGCAACTCCCATAGAATCATAGACATAAGGAAAGGTTGACCTCCAGGGGGCCTGCCAGCGGATCGCTCCGGGGCCGCTACCCTGTATCTCGGAAGGAACCTGGAGCCCCGCCTTCGCGCTTTCCCGACTTTTTCACCGCCAGCGCGGCGCTATACTGCGCATCAGAAGCGTAGATCCCCAAGGAGTCTTACCCGATGTCAACGCCTGCTCTTGTGGAAGCCGAAATCACTATCGCCGCCGATGACTTCAGCGCCCTGGAACAGCGCGTCGTGCGCGCCGTTGAACTGGTCCGCTCCGAACGTGCCGCCCGCACCCAGGCCGAAGAGAATGCAATTGCCCTCGAATTGAGGCTTGAGGAGCAGTCCGCCACCCTGGCCCAGACCCAGGACCAGCTCGCTTCCCTGGAACGCGAGCGCGAACAGGTTCGCCACCGCGTCGAGCGCCTCCTCAAACAGCTGGACGAGATCACATCCTGATGTCCGACAACGAGATACAGGCGATCACGGTCGATATCTACGATCAGACCTACCACCTCCGCGGTACCGACCGCGCCTACATCGAGCGCCTCGCCGCCCTCGTCGATGCCAAAATGCGCCCCGCCGCC
>JAJZJJ010000556.1 GCA_021810175.1 Acidobacteriota bacterium
ACGGCTACACCGAAGTCCTCCCGCCCTTCATGGTGAACAGCAAATCCCTCTTCGGAACCGGCCAGCTCCCGAAGTTCGCCGAAGACCTCTTCCACTGTGTGGACGCCGAGGGTTTCGAGCCGGGCCAGTACCGCGACAACGACCACTGGCTCATCCCCACCGCCGAAGTCCCCGTCACCAACCTCTATCGCGACGAAACCCTGGACGAAGCCAGCCTGCCGGTCTGCCTCGCCGCCTACACCCCCTGCTTCCGCTCCGAGGCCGGCTCCTACGGCAAGGACGTCCGCGGCATCATCCGCCAGCATCAGTTCCAAAAGGTCGAGCTGGTCAAGTTCACCCGCCCCGAAGACAGCGACGCGGAACACGAAAAGCTCACCCGCAACGCGGAAACAATCCTTGAGCGCCTCAGCCTGCCCTATCGCCGCATGTTGCTCTGCACCGGCGACACCGGCTTCAGCTCCGCCAAAACCTTCGACCTTGAAGTCTGGCTCCCCGGCCAGGGCCTCTATCGCGAAATCTCTTCCTGCTCCAACTTCGAGGCCTTCCAGGCCCGCCGTGCGAGCATCCGCTTCAAACCAAAAGGCCAGAACAAAACCGCCTTCGTCCACACCCTCAATGGCAGCGGCCTCGCCGTCGGACGCACCTGGCTCGCCATCCTCGAGAATTATCAGCAGGCCGATGGAACCATCCGCGTTCCCGAGGCGCTGGTACCCTATATGGGCGGACAAAAAACCATCGAGCCGCGGTCGGGAGCATAGACTTTGAGCCTGGGCAAGGTTGTGAACAGCTATGTCTGGTGGACGCACGAACGGGGCAGCATCCATTACGACGTCATGGTGACGCTGATCCTCGCGTTTATCTTCCTCACGCCGCACATGTGGAACTACGGCGATCGTCCCAAATCCGACTGGCCGGCGAACGAAGTCCGCGCCCATGTCCAGCGCGACGGCGAAACCGTCTACGACGTCCCCACCGCCATGGTCCGAAGCAAGGCTCCCGGCAATCAGGCCTTCCGGAACGCAATCGCTCCCGTCTCCGGACAGGTCACCGTCGACCGCTGGGAAGCGGTAAAGGACACCAGCGGCCAAATTCTCGGCTGGCGCGTCTGGGGCCACCGAAGCAGGTAAGTAACGCCGCGGATTACCTTTGTCCGGCAGGGATCATTCTGCTCCCACCGGCGCTCCGCCGCGAGTGCATCTTATGAAGACAGGGTTAATACGTAGGTGCGGAATTCCGCGTTGAAGGAAGTACCTGGATTGATGAACAAAATCAAATTGCAGGTGGCGGCTCTGGCGCTGGCCGCCGGATGGTTCACGACCGGCCTCGCAGCCCACGCCCAAAAAATGGATCTGCAGAAGGTCCTCGCCGCCATGGACGCCTCATCCGCAAAGTTTAAGGATGTCCAGGCGAATGTCACCGTCGATCTGTACACGGCGGTCGTGCAGGCGCACGAGATTCAGACGGGCACCACCGCTCTCCGCCGCGTCGGCAAGGGCCTCGAAATGGCCATCCATCTCAAAACCGACGACGGGCAGCCCGCCGAAAAGTTCGTGCTCTATAAGAACGGCAATCTCTACTACTACCAGCCCGCCGTGAAGCAGGAAACCATCTTCTCCGCCGGCGCCAACCGCAGCCAGTGGGATGCCATGCTGGCCACCGGCTTCGGCGCCACCAGCCAGGAGCTGAACGACGCCTGGACCGTGACCTTTCAGGGCATGGAGAAAATCGACGGCATTGAAACCGCAAAACTCGACCTGGTCCCGAAGCAGCAGAATGTCCGCGACAACTACGTCAGCCATCTCACCATCTGGGTCGATCTCAACCGCGACATCTCCCTCAAACAGGTGATGTACATGCCTTCTTCCGGCGACAGCAAGACCATGACCTACAGCGGCATTCGCTACAATACCCGTCTGCCGGGCAGCCTCTTTGAGCTGCACGTGGCTCGCGGCACCCATGTCCAGAAAAGGTAACAGCCATCCTGACAAAAATGGATAACAGCGGGGCGGCATGCTGCCCCGCTTCCTTTTTGCCCCAGCCTCGCCTCACCCGGCGACTGCCCGCGATTCGAAATGCGCCTCAATCTCCTCCAGCGTCTTGCCCTTCGTCTCCGGCAGAAAGAAAATCGCCGTAATCAGGTAAATGGCCGTGAATCCCGCAAACAGGAAGAACATCGACGAGTAGCCGAAGCGGCTCACAAAAGGCAGAAAGATTCCCGCCAGCGTCGTCGAAACCAGCTGATTGATCACCAGCGCAATGCTCATGCCGTTGGAGCGGATCCGCATCGGCATCAGTTCCGATAAGGCCAGCCACACGCACACCCCCGGCCCCATCGCAAAGAACCCCATAAAGATGTACAGCCCGATCGCGATCCGCCACCCATGCCCCGCGCTCGGCACCGGCGAAATCAGCGCCTTCTCGATGCGCAGCGGCGCCGTGCGCGCCTCTTTCAGGCTGGCAAACGGATCCTGGAACCACCCCTGAACCTTGTTGGCCGGCACGCAGTCCGTGCGCCGTATCTTCACCGGCGCGGCTGCCGGATCGTCCGACCGCACATAGTTCGTCGTCCCCGTGAATCCGCCATACGAGTAAATCACCGTCAGCGAAGCGCGCTCCGGCGAGATCGACGATCCTGCCGCTCCCAGCAGCGCCCGCGCTTCCGCCTCGTTGAAGCGCAGGTCCAGCGTCTGCCCCGGCGTCACCTGAGCCTGCAGCAGCCGCGCGCAGTTCACGCTGCTGTGCTCCGTTCGCAGGAACATCAACCCCACCGCCACCAGCGACACAATGATCCCGCTCGTCCCCAGCGTCAGCAGAAATTTCCGCCCCCGCCGATCCACCAGGTTCACCCCCACGAACGTCATCGCGAAATTCACCAGCGTGAAGATCACGTAGCCCCAGTGCGCCTGCAGATCGGAGAGCCCTCCCTGCAGCAGGATGCCCGTGTTATACCCAATGATCGAGTTGATCCCCGTCGCCGTGTTGCAGAAGAGAATCACGCACGCCAGCAAAAACGGAACCACGTATTTCCGCCGCAGCAGCGATTCGCGAATCTTTCCCGTGCTTCCGTTCGCCGCCGCCTTCGTTCTGGCGGTCTCCTCCATCTCGCGCAGCTCCGCCTCGGCCTGGTCCGGCATCCGCGAGCGCAGCAGCGCGGCCAGAGCCTTTTCTTTGCGCCCCCGTCGAAAGAGCCACCGTGGCGACTCGCTCACTCCAAGGATGCCCAGCACAAACAAAATCCCCGGCGGCAGCGAAACCCAGAAGATGCTCCGCCAC
>JAJZJJ010000557.1 GCA_021810175.1 Acidobacteriota bacterium
CCACACGGAACTGCCTGCCGGTGTACCCCTTGTATCCCGGCAAAAGGCCCACAGCATACTGCTGGACAGGCCGGGCAGCAATATTTCCGGAAGGACGCTCCGATGAAGCGCATTGATCTTGTTTCTTTCCTGCTGCTGGCGACCGCGACCGTATTTGCGCAGGCACCTGCGGCCTCGCAGACCAGCGATTCAAAACCCGAGCCGGTCGCTGCCGTGAAAAGCTTCGACCCCGCAGCCATCGACAAATCCGTCAACCCCTGCGTGGATTTCTACCAGTACGCCTGCGGCAACTGGATAAAGAACAATCCTGTTCCGGCCGACCAGGTGCGCTGGTTCCGCTCCTTTTCGCTGGTGCAGGAGCGGAATCGCTATCTGCTGTGGAAGGATCTGAACGCCGCCGCCAACGATCCCAGGACGCCGCTCCAAAAGAAGTATGGCGACTTTTATGCTGCCTGCATGAATACCGCGGCGATCCAAAAGGCGGGGCTCAAGCCCATCGAGTCGTCATGGAAGGAGATCGACGCGCTCACCAGTCCCAGCCAACTCGCCTCGCTGCTCAGCGAACTGGAGAACCAGGGAACGCCGGACGGATTCTTCGAGTTTGGCGTGGCCCAGGACGACAAGAATTCCTCAAAGCAGATTGCTGTGCTCTTCCAGGGCGGGCTTTCGCTGCCTGACCGCGACTATTATCTAGTGGATTCGCCGCACTTCAAGACCATCCGCGCCGAGTATGTAGCGCATGTAACGAAGATGTTCGCGCTGGCCGGCGATACGCCGCAAGAGGCAGCCAGAGAAGCCGCGGCGGTGATGCAGATCGAGACGGCCATGGCCAAGGCTGCCATCAGCCGCACGGCCCTGCGGCAGCCGGAGAACCGCTATCACATTTACACCTTGGCGGAGCTGGAAAAGCTCACTCCGAACTTCGCCTGGACCACCTATTTCTGGAAGAGCGGCATCCGCCCTTTCAGCACCTTGAATGTGGGCACGCCGGAGTTCTTCAAGTCGCTGAACACGCTGATCGCAACTGAGCCGCTGGCTGCGTGGAAGAGCTATCTGCGCTGGCACGTTCTGCACGGCCAGGCGGAGTTTCTCCCCACGGCCTTCTACGACGAAAACTTTGCTTTTTTCAGGCGCACGCTGGCTGGGCAGCAACAGCCCAGGCCGCGCTGGAAGATGTGTACCTCACTGACCGACCAGGCGCTGGGCGAAGCCGTGGGCCAGGACTGGGTGAAGCAGAACTTCCCGCCTCAAGCCAGGGATCGGACCGAAAAGATGGTGACGGCGCTCGAAAATGCGCTGGGCGCCGACATCAAAACGCTGCCCTGGATGAGCGAAGCCACCAAAGAGGCGGCCGCGCAGAAACTGGCCATGATACGCAGGAAGATCGGCTATCCCGACAAGTGGCGCGACTACTCGAGCGTCAAGGTGAACCGGACCACTCTCATCGCCAACCTCCATTCGAGCAATGTCTACGAGCGGAATTACAACTACGCCAAGCTGGGCAAGCCCGTGGACGAGAAGGAATGGGACATGACTCCGCCCACGGTCAACGCTTACTACGATCCCTCGTTCAATGACATCAACTTCCCCGCCGGCATTCTGCAGCCGCCGTTCTTTGACTTTAAGGCGGACGCGGCGGTGAACTTCGGCGGCATCGGTGTGGTGATCGGCCACGAGATGACGCACGGCTTCGATGACCAGGGCTCGCAGTACGACGGCAAGGGCAATCTGCGCGACTGGTGGACAGCCGCCGATCACAAGGCATTCGACGCGCGGACCAGCTGTATCGCCGACGAGTACAGCAAGTTCGTGGCCGCACCGGCGCAGGGCAAGACGCCCGCGCAGTACCTCAACGGTCGGCTGACCCTGGGCGAGAACACCGCCGACAACGGCGGACTCCGCATCGCCTACATGGCGCTGGAGTCCACGCTGGCGGCCGAAGGCATGTCGATGGAGGAGAAGATCGACGGCTACACCGAGGCACAGCGCTATTTCCTGAGCTTTGCCCAGGTCTGGTGCCAGAACGAAACCGACGCTGCGGCGCGCCAGGGAGCGCTGGTCGATCCGCACTCGCCCGGCAAATGGCGCGTGAACGGTACGGTCCAGAACTTCGGCGCCTTTGGCAGGGCCTTTGCGTGCACAAAGGGCCAGCCCATGTACCCGGTGCGTTCCTGCCGCGTATGGTAAAGCAACGGGGAGCCCGGCATTCTCGATTAATGTCGCAGGCCGGGCCCCTGCCGCGCGTGGGCCTGAGTGATGGGTGACGAATCGAGTGTCGTCGCATCATGCACGCGCGGCCAGCCTCCGGGAAATTCTCGGAACGATTTGCTACGCCGCGGCGTATAACTTGCGCAAGAGGATGATTGCCATGATGCGCAGAGTCACAATCCTGCTTGCGGGCCTCGTGTTGGTTGCGTGGACGGCCGGATGCAAAGTCCGCGTGGATAAGTCAGCGAACGGCGCGAGCAAGAATGTCCGGGTAGACACGCCTTTCGGCGGCGTGCATGTAACAACCGGCCAAACCACAGCCGCTGATGTGGGTCTTCCGGCTTACCCAGGCGCGCAGTTGGTCAAGCACGATGAACGGCACAAGTCGGCTGATGTGCGCATGGGCTTCGGCGATTGGGAGATGCGCGTGAAGGTGGCTTCCTACACCACGACGGACCCGCAGCAGAAAGTTGTTGCCTTCTACAAGAATGCCCTGAGCGGCTATGGCGACGTGCTCACCTGCCAGGACAACGCGCCGGTTGGCACACCCACCAAAACTGCGGGAGGCTTGACCTGCGATGACAACGGCCACCCCCCAGTGAAGATTGACGCAAACGGCGAAAGTTACGGATACAAATCGGGCCACGCCGGCTTTGAATTGAAGGCTGGCTCCGAGCGTGATCAGCACATTGTTGGATTTGAGAGTTCACAGCCGGGCGAGACCCGCTTTACTCTGGTCGAACTGGAACTGCCGCGATCCGCCGGTTCCAGGAAAAGCGACTGAGCATCTCGCGGCATGGTTCTCTGGTTTGCTCCCGGTCTTTCCGAGCTGTGGCGCGAACGCCGCGCGGCCGTTGATTCTGCTACACTGGTTCAAGCGCATCAGGGGACAAAACGCGCCAGGCCGCGCCCCACCCATGCGCTCCCGCAATGAACGTTCGGGGAGTGGCTCAGCCTGGTAGAGCACCTGGTTCGGGACCAGGGGGTCGGAGGTTCAAATCCTCTCTCCCCGACCATTCTTTGTTTTTTGCCCTCTTGTATATCAGATCAAACGGCTTTCTGTA
>JAJZJJ010000558.1 GCA_021810175.1 Acidobacteriota bacterium
TATGGCCGAGGTTGAGGGTGAGGCGGTTGCTGACCTCGAAGTCATCCTGGAGGAAAAGCGCCCAGAGGAAATCGTTGACGGTGTAGACAGCGTTGCCGTAGCTCTGGGTGTAGGTCTGCACGTTGTCAATGTTGTTGAGGTAGGCGGAGCTTTCGCAGTAGGAGAGGGCCTGAGTGCAGGTTTTGTACTGGAACTGACCGTCATAGATGGGCCCGCCGAATTCTTCTCCGTCACCCCCGGTGTGGGCGGCGATGAGGCTGGCGCCGAAGCGGAACTGGTGGCGGCCCATGTCCGCGGAAACGACGTCGTTGATGGAGTACTGGTGGTTAAGGAGGAGGGCCTGCTGGGAGGTGCCCGACATGAAGGTTCCGCCATTTGAGATGGGGACGATGAACTGGGTGCCGTAGATGACGGGATCGAATTCGGTGATGGGAGACGCGAGCTGCATTTGGGCGCGGAGATCGTTGAGCAGCGCAGGACTGATGACGTAGGTATCGCCGATTTCGGTGGTGTAGGTGCGGCGGCGGAAGGTGCGGGCGACGGAGGGCAGAGTGTCGCCGCCGATGATGCCTTTGGGGTTGGTGTCGTAGAACATGTCATCGTCTTCGCGGAGGAAGATGCGGTGGCGGGGATTGAATTCGTGGTCGATGCGCAGGAAGGCGAGGCCGCCGCGGTAGCGACCGATGAAGTTGCCGGGAGCGACGGGCGAGGTGACGGGCGAGGCGCGGTCCTGGGCGCTGTATTCGCCGGAAAGGAAGAACTGCGTGTGTCCACCGGGCAGGAGGGGTCCGGAGAGCGATGCGGCGCCCTGGGCCAGGGTGTCGTTGGTAATGTCGCTGCCGCTGGTGGCCGTGGTGTTGTTGAAGCCGGAGAGTTCGGCTTCGGTGGCGGAGGGTCGCCAGAGACCGAGGGCCATGCCGTGGAAGTGATTTGTGCCTGATTTGGTTACGATATTGACGACGCTGCCGGCAGAGGCTCCGTACTCGGCGGAGAAGGAATTTTCAAGGATGGTCATCTCCTCGACAGCGGCGACGGGGACATTGCTGAAGATGGTCTGGCGGCCCCAGCTGTCATTGGCATTGGCGCCATCGACCTCGAACCAAGTCTGGCGGCGTCCGGCGCCGTTGGTGTTGAAGAGGTCCTGATTCATGAAGATATCGCCCTCGTTGATGGCGGGGCGATTGGCGGCATTGAGCAGCGGGAGATAGGTGATGCGGCGGTTGAGGAGCGGGGTCATTTGGATCTGGCGGGCGGAAAGGACGTCGCCCATTTGGGGCTCGTCGGTGCGGAGCGAGCCCAACTGGCCGGTGACGGTGATGCGTGTGACGCCGCCTGGGATGGCGAGACGGATGTCCACCTGGGCGGCGACACCGCCGACGAGATGGAGCGTGGGGACGGTACCGGCGGCGAATCCGGATGCGGTGGCGTGGATCGTGTAGGCACCGGAGATGGGCAGGCCGCCGAACTGGAATGTGCCGGCGGAGGTGGTACGCATGTGGCGCACGGAGCCGGTGAGGGTGTTGGCGACGGTGACTTCGGCGTTGGGGATGGCGCGGCCGTCGGGGTCAAGAACGCGGCCACGGAGGGTCGCAGTGTCCGGTGTTTGCGCCCACGCGACAGAAGCAAGGAGAACAAGGAGAAACAGGCCCCAACACTTGCGAAGCATACAGAAAAGGGTACCGGACCTGGGCGGGGAATCCGGTGATTTTGAACAAAGTTGCATGCAGAGGAGCGCCATCTGGTGAGATGGACGGATTTTGTGGCCGCCAAGTTTCTCGCGGGGTGCGCAAACGGTGGGACGAGCGCAGTAGGATGTGGAGGGAGGATTTGCTCGTGAACGGATTGCGTCTGTCGCTGAAGGTTGGATTCGGGATCGTGATTTGCATGCTGCTGGGGCTGGCGGGGCCGCGCGCCGTGGCGCAATGCCCGCAGATGATGCAGGTGGATGCGGCGCAGGCGCTGCCTTCAGGGATTGAGATTCACAGCGGACAGGGGATTTTGCGGGTGGTGGCGCTGCGCGACGACGTGCTGCGCTTCACGATGAGCAATACCGGGCAGATGCCGCCGCATGGGTCCTGGGCGGTGCTTGCGAAGGCGCGGGCGTCGCGGGTGACGGTGACGCCGTTTTCGGGCGCGGACTCGGTCGGGTTCAACACGAAGGACCTGATGGTGCGGGTGGCGCGCAAGACGATGGCGATTACGGTGACGAATGCCAACGGCTTTGTGCTGATGCAGAGCGCGTCGCCGGTGGAGTTCTACAAGAGCGACCAGCATGGCGATACCGGATACACGGTGTGGGAGAAGATGCCGCAGGATGAGCACTTCTTCGGGCTGGGGGACAAGCCTGCTCCGCTGGACAGGCGCGGGTGGCAGTTCACGATGTGGAACACGGACCACTACCGGTGGCAGCGGGGGACGGATCCCATTTACAAGGACATTCCTTACTTCATGGGCTTCCAGAAGGGCACGGCGTATGGGGTTCTGCTGGATAACACGTGGTGGACGACGTTTGACTTTGGCAAGCTGCGGCGGAATGAGTTCAGCTTTGGCGCCGAGGGAGGGCCGCTGCGGTACTACTTCTTCTACGGGCCGACGCCGAAGCAGGTGGAGCAGGACTATGCGTGGCTGACGGGGACGATTCCGATGCCGCCGAAGTGGACGCTGGGCTTTCAGCAGTCGCGGTACAGCTATGGAACCGAGGCGAAGGTGCGTGCGATTGCCGACCGGCTGCGGAAGGACAAGATTCCGGCGGATGTGATTTACATGGACATCGACTACCAGATTCACAACCGGCCGTTCACGGTGGACCCGAAGAAGTTTCCGGATTTTCCGGCATTTGTGAAGGAACTGGAGAAGAAGGACTTTCACCTGGTGATGATCACGGACCTGCACGTGGCGTATCTGCCGCACAGCAATTACATGCCATTCATGACGGGCGAGGCGGGCGATCACTTCCTGCATAATCCGAACGGATCGATTTATGTGGGCGATGTGTGGCCGGGGCCGGCGGTGTTTCCTGACTTTACACAGGCGCGCACGCGGAAGTGGTGGGGCGGGCTGTACAAGCAGTTCTACTCGTATGGGGTGGGTGGTTTCTGGAACGACATGAACGAGCCGTCGGTGTTCAACACACCGACGAAGACGATTCCGCTGGACGTGGTGGGGCAGATTGAAGGGCCGGGCTGGAAGACGCGGACGGTGACGCAGCGGGAGATCCATAACATTATGGGCGAGCAGAACTCGCGGGCGACGTTTGACGGGTTGCGGGCA
>JAJZJJ010000559.1 GCA_021810175.1 Acidobacteriota bacterium
AACGTGTGGCTTGTCTCGAACGTAGGCGTCGCGGATCCGCTCCGCCAGCTGCTCCGGCGGCGTCTCCACCTCCGGCAGAACGACCGCCTCGGCTCCGCCGGCCACGCCGGACATCAGCGCCAGATAGCCGCACTTCCGCCCCATCACTTCCACAAAGAAGGTGCGCCGCAGCGAGGCCGCCGTCACTTTCAGATTGTCGATCGCGTTCAGCGCGACATTCAGCGCGGTGTCGACGCCAATCGTCACATCCGATCCGTACAGGTCGTTATCGATGGTGGAGGCCACGCCCACCACCGGAAAACCCATCTGGTGCAGCGCGTACGACCCGGTCTGCGAGCCGTTTCCGCCAATCACAATCAGCCCTTCGATTCCCGCACCCTTCATGCGGTGGATCGCCAGCTCGCGTCCGTCGTCCGTCTGGAATTCGGTGCTGCGCGCGGAGCCCAGCATGGTGCCGCCGCGCTGAATAATGCCGCCCACGTCCCGGGCGCCCAGCCGTTTGAAGTTCCCCTCAATCAGCCCGGAGTAGCCCTGGTACACGCCCCATACATTCAGGCCGTGCGACAGGCCCGTCCGCACCACCGCGCGGATCGCGGCGTTCATGCCCGGCGCGTCTCCGCCGCTCGTCAGGACAGCGATATTCCTCATCTCTCCCCCTTACCGGCAGGATAGCTGGGCCTCTGACTTGCGGCGGTGCGGTCCGTCACACCCCGGTGAGCCGCCTACTGCGTCAGGCGGCACACCGAGACTTCGCTGTTGCTGTACGGGCAGGAGAGCGACTTAGCCACCGCCGGAGGCAGCAGCAGCCAGCTGACGCCGAAGGGTTTCAGCCGGGCTACGCGCTCAGCTTCGCTCATCTGGTCCAGGCCGGCCTCGGCGTTGGCGCGCCGCATCCATTCCCCGGCCACATCCGGGAAGATGGAGGCCACGCCCTCGTCCTTGTTGTCCACCAGCACGCTGCGCTCCGCCATGGCACGGAATCCCGGCAGGTCTTCCGCCGGGTTGTACAACAGCGTCGGACTAATGGCGAACATCGCGTTCCGGGGGGTATTCACTCGAATCCAGTTCAGCGCCTGTCCCCAGGGGTTCTCCGGAGTCGTGCCGGGCAGCTCCAGATGCGTCGATCCCGGATACATCTGCAGGCTGGCGACGAACATCCCCATGGCCGCGGCAGCAAACAGGGCTACCCCGGTCCACCGGTAGCGCTGCACGATGGTTCGGCCCAGAAATCCGCCCAGCAGCACCACCCCCAGCACGTAAATCAGCTGAAAGCTCCGCAGCAGCTGCACCCGCGCCAGAAAATACGGACCCTGCGGATGCACCAGGCTGAACGCCGCAATGCAGGCCGCCGTTCCCACCAGCACCGAGGTGGCGCAGATATTCCGCGCCGCCGAGCCCTTTTCGCATTTCGCCCATGCCACTGCCATCAAAAGCAGAGGAGCCGCCAGCCCGACCCACTCGTACCAGTGCCACAGGCTGGGGAAGAAGTAGGTCCGGCTCAGAACCGCCACGCGAGCCGCCGCCGTAACCGGCGCATGCAGTGTCGCCAGCCAGATCACGGCGCAGCCCAGGATGGCCCCCACGGAGACGCCGATCGCCGTGCGGATCCGTCCGCGGTCCACCAATGCCAGGATGGTGACGAATCCCGCCAGGTAGGCGCCCATCTGCGGATGCATCAGTCCCGTCATCACGATCCAGAACCCGGCCCACTTCCAGTTCCGGTCCAGCACCCCCACCACCGCCAGAATGCTGAATGGCGTCGAAAACGACCGTGCCGTCAGATACGGATCCATGACGAAGATCGCCGTTCCGGCCACCGGCATGGTGAAGCACGCCGCCGCGATCAGCGTCGCAAACCAGCTCGCCCGCTCATCCTGGAACAGCCGCGTCGCCAGGCGGCGGGACGCATACAGAAACAGCCACGCCGATATCAGGTAGGAGGCCAGCACCAGCCATTCCACCCGCAGATGGAATCCTTCCGCCACGATCGCCAGAACGTGCGAAAATACTGAGACTTTGGTATGAGACAGCACAAACGCGGCATCGTTCGCGTACAGCCACGGATGGATCATCTCGCGCAGGCCGGCGATATAGATGGCCGCGTCGTCCGACCAGGGGTGATATCCGTGGACCAGTAATACCACGGGTACCAGCAGCAGAAGCGCCAGACCTTCCCGCGCCCACGCTGCAACCCGCACCGGTGCCCGTTCGCTGATCTTTGGGGAATAATCGATTTCCGGAGTAATCGTTGGTTCAGCGGTCAGGACTCCGGTGTCCCAGCCGCTATCTCTGTATTCCTGGGTGGACAGAATAATTCTCCCGATTCAATGCAGATAGCCCGAAGCCTGGACGTGCGCATCGCCTGGGCTCACTGGTTGGACCCGCTTGCGCGGGAATGGTCTCCGGGATGAAGGAAAAGCAACCTTCCGGCAACGTTTTGCCGGCCCTCATGTCCGGTTCTTTTCTGGGGCCCGAACCCGGAAGCGGTTGGCGCGCTCGAACTCTTCCCGCAGTTCCGGGCTCTTTAAATTCTCTCTCAAATGGGCGATTCGCTGCTCCAGTGCCTGTAAAGAATGTGCAATGGCTTCCGTATTGGTATGTGCGATATCGCGCCACATCGAAAACGGGCTGGCCCCCAGCCTGGTCATCTCCCGCAGCGCCCGTCCGCCGATCGGCAGCAGGTCCGCGTTCACCGCAAACTCGTCTTCCAGCAGCGCCGAGATGGCCGTCGAGACAAACTGCGGCAAATGGCTGATCCACGCGCACAGCTCGTCGTGACGGTTCGGGTCCATATCCACCGTGCGGCAGCCGAACTGCGCAACCCAGCCGCGCCACTCGTCCGCCAGCGCCCGCGCGCCGTCCGCCATCTCCGCGCTGCATTCCGTAAACAGCCATACCGATCCGGTAAACAGCTCCGCGTCGGCATTCGCCGCGCCGCCGACCTCCTTACCCGCCATTGGATGCCCGGGGAGGAATCCAGGCCGTCCTGCCGCGTTGTAACGCCCGCGCGCATGCGCGCACAAGGCGCCCTTCACGCTGCCCACGTCGGTGACCAGCTGATCTTTGTTCAGCACCGGAGCCAGCCGGTCCAGCCACTCCAGAATGGTGAACACGGGGCCGCCCAGCAGGATCACCTGGCTGCGTGCCGCCGCTGTCAGCGGATCGTCCGCCGTCACCGTCACCGCACCCAGCCGCAGCGCCGCGTGCAGCTGCTCCGCGTCCGGATCCCAGCCCGCAATCGTCCCGCTGTAGCAGATC
>JAJZJJ010000560.1 GCA_021810175.1 Acidobacteriota bacterium
AAAGGCGCGATGCTGGCGGCGAATCAGATACCGGAGGCGCGAATCGCTGCGTGGATCCATTCCAGCAGCAGATGTGGAGCGCACCCGAGGATCACGATTCCGGCTGCGAGCAGAATGATACCAGCCTGGCCCAGGAACGGCGACCCGAGCGTGGCCGCTTCGGCGGATGCATTGGCAACTTCGGCGGCAGGATTGGCGACGTAGATTCGTTTGAGGACTTGCAGGTAGTAGTAGAGCGACACCGCGCTCATGGCGATGGCGAGGACGATCAACCAGAGCAGGCCGGGTCCAGAGTCGAGCACGGAGACGAAGAGGTAAAACTTTCCGAAGAATCCGGCCAGCGGCGGAATTCCTGCAAGAGAAAGAAGAAAGACAAACATGCAGGCGGAGAGGATGGGGGACCGGCGGCTGAGTCCGTCAAAGTCGGAAAGACGGTCGCCTCCCGTTCGCTGCTCGACGATGGCGACGACGCCGAAGGCGCCCAGGGTGGCGAGCGCGTAGGTCACGACATAGTAGAGAAGCGCGGCCAGGCTCTGCTGCGTGTGGGCAACAAGCGCGAGCAGCATGTAGCCGGCGTGGGCGATCGCGGAGTAGGCCAGCAGGCGTCGCACGTGATTCTGGACGATGGCGACGAGATTTCCCAGCACCATGGAGAGCGCGGCAACGATGGCCAGCACCGCGACCCAGCCGGGTACGAAGTGCAGCCAGCGCGCGCTGCCTTCCGCGCCGGCAAAGCCGACCACCATGACCTGAAAGAAGATGAAAAAGCTGGCAACCTTGGAGCCGGACGCGATGAACGCGGCGCTGGGCGCGGGCGCGCCCTGATAGACATCGGGCGCCCAGAAATGGAACGGGAAGGCTGCAACTTTAAAGCCGAACCCAATCACCGTGGTGACGATGGCGATGGCCAGGAGCGGGTTGAGGTGTGGGTTGCTCGCACAGGCCGCGTGGATTGCGTCGGCGATGCGGGGCAGGCTGATCGAATTCGAGAAGCCATAGAGCAGGCTGAATCCAAACAGCAGGAATGCGGCGGACATTCCGCCAAAGAGAAAATACTTCAGCGCGGCTTCTGAGGATTGTGCGCTGGATTTGTCAAAGGCGGTGAGGATGTAGAGCGACAGACTCAACAATTCCAGAGAGATGAAAATGACCAGAAGGTCCTGCGAGCCAACCAGGAACATCATGCCTGCCGTTGCAATCAGGATCAGCAGGACGAACTCGCCAATGTGCTCCGTAAAGGTGGAACCGGCGGAGATGAGAAGGGTGGAGATGGCCACGGCGAGCAGCGCAATCTGCACAAGATGCGTGAGTGGATTCGCCAGCAGCATTCCGTTGAGCAGGCTCGCTTGTTCCGGCGAGTGCAGGAGGCGAAGGATCGCACCCGCGCAGCCGAGCGAACCGAGAATGGCTGCGATGGTGAAGCGGAGACGGGTGCTGCTGGCGCGCAAGAACAGAAGATCGACGGCTAACGCGATCAGCGCCGTCACGACCACGATGACTTCCGGCAGCGCGAACTGGAACAATTGCGCGTAGTTGGTCGCGTTCATCGCCAGCCTCCCTGGTGGAGGCCGGCAAACAGCGGGGAATTCAGCGCGGGGACAATCACGTTGAGGAGTAGCTGGGGATAGATGCCGACGACGACGCTGGCGGCGATCAAAAGGACCGCGCCAAGGCGTTCGGGGATTGAGATGGGGGGCATGGGAGGATGCGGTGGAATGGCTTCATGGCCAACTTCCGCAAAGAAAGCTTTCTGCATGGCGCGCCAGATATATGCGACCCCGGCCACGAGGCCGAAGCCGACGAAAATTGTGACGATGGGAAATGCGCGCCAGACGCCGATGACGATCATCAACTCCGCGACGAAGCCGCTGAATCCCGGCAGCCCCATGCTGGCCATGCCGGCCACAACAAAGGTGACGGCGGCAAAGGGAATGGCTTTGTTCAGGTTCATTGGGCCGAGGGTTGCGAGGTCGCGGGTGTGGGTGCGGTCATACACCATGCGCCCGACCACGGCGAAGAGCAGGCCGGCGAGAATTCCATGCGAGAACATCTGCACTACCGCGCCGGAAAGGCCGATCTGGTTCAACGTCATAAGGCCGAGCAGGATGAAGCCCATGTGGCTGACGCTGGAATAGCCGATGACGAATTTGAAGTCTTTCTGCACCAGCGCAACCAGCGCACCATACACGATGCCGATGACCGCGAGCAAGGCGAAAACATCGCGCCAGGAACCCAGGCCGAGTATGTGGAAGCCCCACGGAGCGAGGCCGAGAGGGAACAGCGTCATGGCGACGCGGAGGCAGCCGTAGGCGCCGAGCTTCATTACCACGCCGGCGAGCAGCATGGAGGCCGCAGTGGGGGCGGCGACGTGGCCAGTGGGGGCCCAGGTGTGGAAGGGCCACAGGCCGGCAAGAATCGCGAAGCCGACAAATACCAGCGGGAAGGCCCAGATCTGAAAATGAGCGGGGAATGGAAAGCCGGCGAGGTCGCCGAGCGCCATGCTTTTCGCTCCAGCCACGACGTACGCGGCGATGAGCCCAATCAACACCATGGCGCTGCCGATGAAGGAGTAGAGCACGAGCTTCATGGCGCCGTACTCGCGGCGCGTCGAACCCCAGATGGCGATCAGAAAATATTTGGGGATGATGACGATTTCGTAAAACACGAAGAGAAGAAACAGATCGTAGCTGAGGAAGACGCCGTATACAGCGCCGATTAGCAGCAGATAGAAGGCAAAAAATTCCTTGGCGCGATGTTCGATGTTCCAGGAAAAAAGAATGCCGGTGACGGCGATGATGCCCGTCAGCAAGAGCAGGACAATGCTGATGCCGTCCGCGGCAAGGTGATAGCGGATGCCGAGCGACGGGACCCAGGATGCGTCGGTGACGGTCAGCATTTCTCCGCTGCGGTGTTCGAGGAAATAGGTCAGCGTGATCGCAAACGCGACTACGGCCGCGAGCAGCGCGAGAACGCGCGCGGCTGCGGCGTTACCTTTCGGCAGCAGCAGGAGCAGGAGCGCTCCGAGAAACGAGATGTAGATCGTCCATGCCAACATAATCAAAATGCCAAGTTCATCGTGCCACTAAAACTTTAGTTGTTGCACCAACTGGATCACCGTGTTGTTGACGAATCCAAGCACAAGCTGGGGATACAGGCCTATCACGAACATCAATGCAATTGCGGGCGCGAGCGACAGCCGCTCGAGCGTTGTGAGATCGGGCAGCGTGGCCCATGTTTCGTTGAGGGG
>JAJZJJ010000561.1 GCA_021810175.1 Acidobacteriota bacterium
AGCAATAGCGGGATGCAGGCAATCACAATCGAGCTTTGCTCGGTTTGCTGCCTCTGCGCGTGACGCCGTGCCAGCCAGATCGCGCCGGGGCGAAGAACGAGAAACACGACAAGGATGAAGCCCGCCGTCAGCGTCAGCGTGAACAGAACTCTCTGCGCATGCGCTCTGGCCACGCTCACGACGAGGGCGAACAGACACCATGCGGTCACATCGTCGATCGATGCGCATGCCAGGGCAGTCGCGCCCAGAGGGTCATCCTGCATGCCCCGGTCCGAAACGACCCGCGCCAGCACCGGAAACGCCGTGACCGACATCGAAATGCCCATAAACAAGGCAAACACCACAAACCGCACATCGCTGGTGGAATACAAGGGATAGAGCCAGAGCGAAATCGCGCTGCCCATCAGAAATGGCACAACGATGCTGGCATGGGATGTTGCCACCGACACATGCGCGCGGTCTCGCAGCAGGCCCGGATTCAGCTCTACGCCTACCAGAAACATGTACAGAATGACGCCGATGTCGGCGAGAACCGAGAGATAGGGAGTCATTTGCTGCGGGAACAGATAGGCGAATGCGCCCGGCGACACCTGCCCCAGCAGCGATGGTCCGAGCATAATCCCCGCAATCATCTCTCCAACCACAGGAGGCTGGTTCAATCGGCGGAACACAAATCCCACCGCCCGCGCGCTCAGCAGTATGACCACCAGTGCAAGCAGCACATGCGTGAAAGAGGTGACCGATACCGTTGGCGCATTCGCGGCAAAGTGGCCCAGCGTCATTCGTTCAGGCGCGACCAGCAATCTGCCACTGGAGCGTATCCTGAAGAATATCCAGACTGCGGCCGCAATCATCGCGCCATAAAGCAGGGCGCTATGGAGTTTGGCTCTCATTGACGCGTCCTCTCGTCTTAGTTCACATGAGTCTACAACACGGCAAACAGTCCTTCTGTGGGTTATTCCATGGCCGTTGCTGCCGCTCTCGCAGAGTTTTCCGCCCTTTTGCGGTCTATTTCAAGTCGGTGGGGACCGGCCGCGCGTGGCCGAAAGGACATGGCGGCCTTGTGGCAGAAAGGTGACCAGCAGTACGTTGGACGAGGTGCGCTTGTGCAGCTGGATACCGTTCCTGCGGAAGCAATACGGTCGAAGCTCAGGGCAGTAGTGAAGCTGAGCGAGCGGATTTAAACCGGGGCCAGCATTCGAATGAGCAGGAAGACGCCCACACCCAGAAAGAAAATGAGCGCCATGCGGATGCCGGGCTCGCGGTTGGTCTCCGGCAGCAGATCCGTGGCTGCCACATAGATCGCGACACCCGCGGAAAGCGGTAGTCCCGCCGCGACCCAGCTGGGCAGCAGTCCGATAATCAGAACGCCGCCGATGGTCGCGCCCGCTAAAACCACCGCGGAGATGATGGCTGCACGACGGGAACGGCCCGAGGCCAGCGTGACTGACGCAATCGTGAAGCCCTCCGGAATCTTATGGAGGAAGATGGCCAGGAAGATGAGCCACCCCAGCGCGCTGGAGAGCGCGAAACCGGAGCCAATGGCCACGCCATCGAAGAAGGAATGGACGGAAAGGCCGAGCAGGACTGAATAGCCGGTGTGACGGTGGATGAATTCCTCGGCGTGAGTTTCTTCCCCGACATGGAAATGCGGCGTGATGGTGTGTTCCAGCAGATGGATGATGCAATAGCCGGCGAGAACCAGCGGCAGCGCCCATGTTTGATTGAACTTCAGGCTGCCCGGAATCATGTCGAGGAGCGCCACGGCCATCATGAATCCCGCGCCCAGAGCGATGAAGTAACGCAGGTAATGACGCGGCCAGTCGCGGCGCACCAGAATCAGGCCGCCGAAGATGTCAGCAATGCCGGCGAAAGCGCCGAGAAGGAGGGAGATAAGCATGGGCCTGTTCAGATTACCCCCTTTGGCCGCTCAGGTGGGCTGCCACAGGAACCGGGAATGGGTACCGAGGGTCCGCAGTCAGGCTCGCTGAGCGGCCGAACGGGCGTGGAAGGCCTCTTTTTCGATGTAAAGGGCGCGGTCGGCGGCGGCGTGCAGATCGGATGATTTCGTCCCCGGCTGAGGCTCCGCAAGGCCCACCGATGCCGAGATGCCCATGCCGATTGCCGAGATCTCGGGCAGCAGGTGCGTGAGTACTTGGCGGGCCTGGCCGAGGGCGGTTTCCGGGAGGATAATGGCGAATTCGTCTCCGCCCAGGCGGTAGCAGCGATCCGGTGTGCGCGTCGTGCGGACCATGGCTTCGGCGGCCTGGCGGATGATCGCATCGCCGGCGGGATGACCATAGGTATCGTTGACGATCTTAAGCCCGTTCAGATCGAGCAGCACCAGCGTGAGCGGCCGATGGTAGCGCCGATGACGAGCCAGCTCGAGAGCGAGTTCTTCCTCATAAGCGCGCCGGTTGCGAAGCCCGGTGAGTGCGTCGTGGTAGCGCTCGAAATCCGCGCTGGCATAGCGGCCGGCATTCAACAGGGAAGCGGCGATCACCGACGCGACCATTCCGAGCGCCTCGACGTGGCCTTCGTGGAAGGCGTGGCCGCTCGGCGAAAGCACCTTCAGGACGCCCACGGCGCGCTTCTGGTGAAAGAGCGGAGCGCAGATCATGGAACCGATACCGACCCGCCTACAGACTTCGGGATTGACGCGAGGATCGGTGGCCGCGTCTTCGCAGAGAAGAGGCGTCGCCTGCTGCACGCACAGGCCGGAGAGGCTGCCATGGCGGTTGAACCGGAGACCCTTCGATGGGACCGCGGTGCCGCACACCGCGCTGTAAACCATTTGATCGCCATCGACCAGTTCGACGACCGCCCCCTGAGCGCCAGTGAGACTGGCGGCATGCTCGGCGGCCTGTTGCATGACGCTGGCCGGCTCAAGCGCCGAAGTCACCAGCGCCGTCAGCAGATCGATGATGGAGATGAGTCCGCTGCGTGGGATGCCGGAGTCGGGCATGACGAAGATGCTTTCCTTGAGGTCTGAAATCCGGGGCGGTAAAACCATCATTCGCGAGATGATGGTTCGGGTCAATGGGTAAGGGGGCGCATTCGCGGCCTGGCAGCGAAGATTGAGCCATTGAATGCCCAGGAGAGGAGCGCGCCGGAGGCCGCGCTGCCGGTCCCTGCCGTCGTGGTGAAGCGCACACAGGCTTTATGATCAGAGATTAGTCTCTACACAGGGAATTGCTATGAAAACTGGCATTATCGGACTGCCCCAGGTGGGCAAGACTT
>JAJZJJ010000562.1 GCA_021810175.1 Acidobacteriota bacterium
CGACGCTATGCCCTTTAGATTCATATGCATGCCCCAAAATGGCAAAAACCCAGGGGGGTACCCACCACTCTCAGCTACCTTCCTGGCTGCCCCGTCTCCCGGCAGTTGGGAGGCGGGACAACGCGAAGCGTCCGCTTTTCCTCCATCTCAGATTGATCCACATCGGTTGGCGGATGTCGAAACCGCTAACCTCCATGGAATCTTATTGGTAGCTATCTATAACAAAACAAAGGGCTGCGGCAAACGCTTTGAAATCATATTCTTACCGGGAAGGCCAATGCCTCGGACGCCGCTACGCCCTTTAGATTCATATGCATGCCCCCATGAGGAAACGTTGACCCCCAGGGGGGCCTTTCGAGCCCGAACCGGAACCCTCAGGACTCCGGCTTCGCCGGACGCTGCTCCACCTGCTGGAACACCCGCTGCATCACGAACTCCGGACTCACCTGCTCGCCGGAAAGCAGCATCGCCGTCAACTCGCCGCCCAGCACCTGCGGCGCAATCACCACATCCGGCTGCGCCAGCTTCACTCGCCCCATGTGCCGGGCATCGTTCACCGCCGCCACCGTCCGCGCCGATCCGCCCAGCTCCCGCACCGCCAGAATGCAGAAGGCGTTCTCTGAGTCGTCGGCCATCATCGCCAGCACCGCCTCCGCCTTGTCGGCCCCCGCCTCCCGCAGCACGTCCGTCATGCTCGGATCGCCCACCACCAGGTCCACGCCCTTCATCTCGATCTCTTCCGGCGCCTCCCGCAGCACTCGCGTCACCGGCCTCCCGCGTTTGGCCAGCTCCCTCCAGGTGTTGATCGCCAGCGACGTGTTCCCGATCACGACAAAATGATTCTCCCGTTTCATATGGCTGCCTTTCCGATTCATGATCCGCTGCAGGCTCTGCCCCACCAGCGGAGCGATCACAGCGGTCAGCGACGTGGCAAAGACCGCCACCCCCAGCACCATCACCGAAAGCGCGAATAGCCGCGCCTCGGTGGTCGCCGGAACAATATCGCCATACCCAACCGTGCTCATCGTCACCATCGAGTAGTAAAGAGCCGTGACCAGATCGTGAATCTGCGGCTTGAACTGCGCGCCCAGATAGTAAGTCCCGAACGTTGCATACAGCAGCAGCATCAACACCGAAGTAACTGCAAACAGGGTGCTTGCCGCCAGACTGGAGCGGTCGAATCGCCGCCACGATGCCGCCAGCGCCAGCGCCGTGAAGCTGAAGTACGCCAGCAGCAGATGCACGTGGGAGTGCCCCGTCAGCGCCGTGTTCACCGCTCCCACCACCGCCAGCAGCAGCGCCATCACCCACGCCAGCCGCGAGCGCCACAGCAGGGCCAGGCCCATCGTCGGCATGCCTCCGCCGATCAGCACCGTCGGCAGAAGTTTCGGCTGCAGGTGAAAATGCCCTCGCATCAGCTCGTTCAGGTAGTGGTGCCAGTCGTGCCCAAACTGAGCGTTGAGCATCCACAATCCGCCCAGAGCCAGCAGAATCGCCAGCGGTACATGGGGGAACCATAAGTAGCCGCGCATCGCGCGATCCAGGCGCTGCATCCGTGCGCGGAGAAGCTGGGGCAGGGCAAGTTTCATCGAATGCCGGAAATCCAACTGCGGGGACTGCGAAGTTCAGGCCGGCCTGCCTGCATTCGGGCCGCTGTGAAGAGGGTCCACGCCAGCCCTGCCGCGGCAGGATTGCTCTCAACGTATTACACACCACAACCGATGCGGTCGTCAGAAAGGTGCAGCCGGCTGCCGAAGCTGGAACTCAGGAGGGCTGAACCGTCGGAACGCTGGCTTCCGGGTCGCGGCGAAGCCAGAGAATACCTCCAGCCAGGACTGCGGTCACGGCGATCGCCTGGGTCAGTGTGAGCACTCCGCCGAAGATCGGCTGCCGCGTCGTGCCGCCGTGAAGGAATTCGAGAAAAAATCGGCAAAATCCGTAGAAGAACAACCACAATCCGGCGGCCTCGCCGGGGCGGCGCACCGGCATCGACAGCAGAAGCGCGAAGAGGACCAGCGAAGCGGCGGCATCGTAGAGCTGGACCGGATGCAGGGCGACGTTCAGGGGCGTGCGGTACCAGACGTAGGCCACGACGTCGTGGTAGGTGACTGCCCAGGGCAGGGTGGTGGGCTCGCCCCAGGAAAGTCCGGCGAAGAATGCTCCGACACGGTTGATGGCGAAGGCCAGAGCGGCGGCCGGCGCCGCGGCATCGGCGATACGCAGCACCGGCAGGCCTTCAGCGAGCGCATAGAGGACGGCGATGACCAGTCCGATGGTGGCGCCGCCGGCCAGAATCCAACCGGGAAGGCTGGCCAGGCCCAGAACCCAGAAGGGATGGGCGACGAAGGTTCTGAAATCGGCGGCGACCACCAGGAGGCGCGAGCCGATCAGAGTGGACAGGACGGCGAGCAGACCGAGGTTCCAGACCCTGGAGGCGGTGAGGCCAAACCGGCGGGCACGCAGGACCAGAGCGGCCAGGGCGGCCAGGACCGCGGTCGCGGTGAGGACGCCGTAGGTTGGAATGGCGATGCTTCCGATATGGAAGAGCAGTGGGTACACGGAACCGAAGAGCCTGCGCCGACGCTGCGCGGAGCTTACGAGGAGAAAGGGACCGGCCCGCGGGGCCGTGAAGCGATGCGCCGGTGAACCCGTCCTAAGACGGTGGGAACTCTCCGCGGCTCTTTAGGCATTCCGGACTGGCGGACGTTGCACACCGAGCCGATTGTCGAGTCGAGCTCCCTGTTCAATGAATGTAGGTTCAACCAGCGTTAACCGCTCACACCTGCTTTGCAGGCCGGTGTCCTGAGTGGATCGTAAAGGGATGGGCGGCGAGTTGGCAAGCGGGGTGGGCCGATGATCGGCGTGGGTTTTCCGATTCGGGAGGGTGAGGCCGGTCAGCCGGCTTTGCGCCCGTCGCCGAGGACCTCATCGAGAAGTCCGGTGAGGGAGTGGGCGCGGGTGCGGATGGTGGCGGCGCTTTGGCCGGCCTGGGTGAGGGAATCGTAGCGGTCAGAGAGGCGGACGAGCTCGTCGGCGAGGTTGAGGGCAGCGAGGACGGCGACGCGGAGGGAGTCAACGGACTGGCCCTGAGCGGCGACGGCGCGCATTTTGGAATCGACGAGGGCGGCGAGGCGCTCGATGTAGGCGCGGTCGGTACCGCGGAGGTGGTAGGTCTGATCGTAGATATCGACCGTGATCGCCTGTATCTCGTTGTCGGACATCAGGATGTGATCTCGTCC
>JAJZJJ010000563.1 GCA_021810175.1 Acidobacteriota bacterium
ATCCTTGCGCAATCCCTCGCTGCAGATTCAGCTGCAGTTCACGCTCTTTATCTTCCAGCTCCTGTTGTCGCTTCAACAGACCGGCTTCGGCCGCCTGAGCGATCGTGAGCTTGCGGTTCAGCTCCAGATTGCGCTCCCTCTGGAGAGCGGCGGCTTCCCGTTCCACCTTCAGCTCCATTTCCACCTGCTGGCGTGCGCGGGCAGACTCCTGTTCCGCAATCCTTTTCCGCTCTTCGTTCAGTTGCTTCGCAACGCCGTCCTGGACCGCCTGCGCGATCGCTTGCTGCTGCTTCCTTGCGGCGAGTTCCAGTTCCGCCGCGCGCCGCTCGTTCGCTTCCTGCAGCTGCGCCAGCCGCTCCTTCTCTGCCTGGAAGCTCTTCGCCTGATTCGCGAGCTGCTGTTCGTAATGCGCTCGCGTCGCCGCCACCACCGGCGCAGCAAGAGATTCGGTGAGCTTGATCGACTCGCCGCATTTCGGGCAAATCAGTACTGGATCGGTTTTCGTTTCCATGCGCAGGGGCCTCTGCGCCAGTCTAGCCGTGGCCCAATTCCAATTCAACCGGAGAGCGCGGACATCCGCCTCTCCCGCTCACCGCTGCGACCCTCTTTGCATCATCCAGTCCAGCGACTGGCCGGCGGCGGCAGGCATCGCCTGCCTCGCGGCCTTCGGCAGGTTCGAGGGGAACAGCGGATCCTTGGCCGCAATGGCGCTGACATCCACATCCGGAATTTTCGTATGGAGGACAGCGTTCATGCGATCGATAAACATGTTGGCCACCAGCGCATAGCCGGTGTTGGTTGGGTGTTCGCCATCAAGCGAGAAAATGCCTCCCAGAAATGCAAAACTCGTCGGCGTGCCGTTGATCGTCGGCGGATGATCGTGCAGATTGGCCAGGTCGGTGTGCAGGTCCACCAGCGTCGCCCCCACGGCCGCGGCCTGCTGCGCGATCACAGCGTTGTATCCATCCACCGTTTGCTGCACCGTAAGCACTTCCGCCGGAGTAAGAAACCCACTGTCCGTCACCGGACCGGCTTGCTTCCCCGCCAGGATGGACTCAATCTGCTGCATTCCATTTGGATTCACCAGGTCCGCCGCGCCGATCCCCAGTTTCGCGCTGAGCTGCGCCACGGGTATGTGGCTGGACGCGGAGAATTCCGCAAGCACCACACTGCCCGGAGTCAGGTACGGCGCCTGCGTAATGTCTGGCACGTTCCCCACGATCAGGTTCGCGGTCGTTTTGGACTGCAGCGCCTGCATCAACTGCGTGAATTCAGTCGTAAACTGCGACACAGGAGTCAAACTGGACGTCATTCCGCTCACCGCCGCGGCCAGCGCGTCGTTGGACCCGATCCACACAAACAGCGTCGAGGGCTTCAGGTCCTCGGCCCATTGCAGTTGACTGTAATCCTTTCCTTCGGCCAGGCCCGGAATGCCCAGCACAAGGTCGGTGATGATGTCTTCATTGGTCGTCGGCAAAGCCGTCGGCTGACGGTTGATCAGGTCCGACAGACGGTGCCCCGGTACCGCCAGGTCCGTGGCCTGGACGGTCACATTGTCACGCCCCGTCGTCGTGCCGGACTCCTGCCGAACCACAGCCGGCGGACCGACGCTGACCAGTTGCAGCACAGCGGGCGCGCCAGGCGGCGCGATCAGCGGCAGCGCCAGTTGAAAGCCGGCCTGCTTCGCAATCAGGTTCGCGTATCCGTTCGGCTGCTGCGTGTCCAGCAGCGAGCCGTTCTGAAAGCCTGCCGTCAGGGAATCTCCAATGAACACCGTGTTCTTGAAGTTCCCTGCGTTGCTGGAGTGCGTTCCCCCGGACGGCGAGATCAGGTTGCTCATGCATCCTGCCGCAAACACCAGACTCGCGCTTAAACTGGTCGTGAGCAACCGGAGCATCCACCGTCCCTCCGGTTTTGACCAACGGAAGAGAAATGATTTCGCGAAAAGCATGGGAGAGCGCCTCACACCTAGGGTTGCGATCACTGGAAGGTTGGATGCCTCAAAGGACCCGGTTGGCACCGGTCAGCCACGGCTTTTCCCAGTAAAATTCACTTCGTGGAACTACTCTGAAACCCACACAGGAGTTGAGAAATGGCCCAAACCCTACGCGCGGCGGTTGTCGGATTCGGTCTCGGCGGCCAGGTATTTCACGCGCCCTTTTTGCAGGCCGTCGATGGTATCGAACTCGCCGCGATCCTGCAGCGGCGTGGCAATGACGCTGCCGCGGCCTACCCCGGCGTCGCCATCGTCCGCAGCATGGAAGAATTGCTGGCGCTTCCCCACCTTGACCTGATCGCGATCAGCACACCTCCCGCCACCCATTTTGAACTCGCCCAGAAGTGCCTGCAGGCTGGCAAACACGTTGTGATCGATAAGCCCTTCGTCGCCACCAGCGAACAGGCCGCCAAATTGATCGCGCTCGCCCGCTCCAGAAACCTCGTGCTCGCCGCTTTTCAGAACCGCCGCTGGGATGGCGATTTCCTCACGCTCAAAAACGTCCTCGCCTCCGGCGAACTGGGCCGCCTGGTCAGCATGGAGTCGCGTTTCGATCGCTATCGCCCGGACCTTCGCGGCGCAATCTGGAAGGAGCGGGATGAACCCGGAAACGGCCTGCTGCTCGACATCGGCTCCCATCTCGTCGATCAGGCGATGGCGCTGTTCGGCATCCCCGAAACCGTTTGCGCCAATGTGCGCTACGAGCGCGAAGGCACCAGGGTCGATGACGCGTTCACCATCCACCTGCGCTATCCGCGCCTGCACCTCTGCCTGCACGCCACCCTGATTGCCGCCGCGCCGGGTCCGCGCTTCACGCTGCACGGAACGCTTGGATCCTATACCAAGTTCGGCCTCGACCCGCAGGAGGATGCGCTGCGAGGCGGCGCGAAGCTGGGCGGCCCGCACTGGGGAGAAGAGCCGGAATCCGCCTGGGGCAAGCTCACCACAATGCAGGATGGCAAGAAACAGGAACGCGCAGTCCCTACGCTACCCGGCGACTATCGTCCTTACTACGAAAACGTGCGCGATGCGGTCCTTGGCCGCGCGCCTCTGGCCGTTCCCGCCGAACAGGGCTGGCGCATCCTTCGCCTGCTGGAACTGGCGAGACAAAGCAGCCAGCAACAGCAAACCCTCTCCTGCGAACCGCTGGGTGCAACCCCATAGCAGGCACCGCAAGCGAGTGGATCTATTTAGGAAGGAAACAACTGCGGAACTACGCGCCCAAAAATGCTTTCAGGCGG
>JAJZJJ010000564.1 GCA_021810175.1 Acidobacteriota bacterium
GTGCTCGGAGAGCAGCATTTCGCAGCGCGAGCGCGTTTCAGCCAGTTTTTGATCGAGCTTGCGCAGAGCCTGCTTGAGGGCTTCTGCCTCGGCGCGCTGATCCTCAAGCTGCTGGAGGAAGCCGGCGGCCATCTGCTGGTTGCTGAGGGAACGCTCGAGCGCGGCGCGGGCCAGGTCGTCATTCTGCTTGCGGACGGCGAGTTCAGCCTTATGTTTCCAGTCCACAGCTTTCTCCTCGTGTTCGTGCATTTTTTTGGCAAGCAGGTGTTCGTCGGCAATGGCGATGGCGACCTGTGTCTTGACCTGGAGGAGCTGGTTTTCCATATCGAGGACAAGTTGCTTGAGCATTTTCTCGGGGTCCTCGGCTTTCGCGATGAGATCGTTGAGGTTGGCCCGGAGCAGCGTTCCTACTCTTTCCAGTAGTGCCATGATGTTGCTCCTTTCTGGGAGATGCGGGCGAGACATCAGGCGCTCGCCCGGCGGGTTTCAGTTGTTGTTGTCGGAGGGTTGAACAGTAGCCGAGCCGTTGCCACGCGCCCGGATGGTTTTGACGTTGGTCATGAGTTCGCGCATGTCCATGCCGGAGAGCGCCTCGAAGAGTGCAGGGACCTGGGCTGCGATGGTGGTCATGTCGCCGGTGATCTTGTTGACGCCAGCGGCATGGTCGTTACCTGTGGAGACGACAGTGATTTTTTCGACCTTGGAGAGCGGTTCGGCCATGGCACGGACGACATCGGCCATGTTGGCAATGAGCCGGTCGACGACGGCGGCCTGGTTCCACTCCTGGTAGGCTTCGGCCTTGATCTCCATGGCCTTGGCTTCAGCTTCGCCTTTCTGGAAGATGACGGCGGCCTCTGCTTCGCCCTGAGCGCGGATGGCAGCGGCGCGGCCTTCGGCTTCCATGATGAGGCGGGCTTTTTCGGCGGCGGCGATGGTTTCGACGCGCTGACGGTCGACTTCGGCCTGCTTGATGACGGTGGCGATGAGTTCTTTTTCGTGGCGGAGGATTTCGGCTTCCTCGACCTTGATCTGCTGTTCTTTTTCGACCTGCTTGATCTTGACCTGCTCGGCGACGACCTTTTGCTGCATGATGTTGGTTTGCAGCTCATAGGCTTTGTCTGCCTGGGCTTCCTGACGGCGGCTTTGCTCGTTGAAGGAGGCTTTCTGGATGTCGAGGTCGCGGGTGGCTTCGGCCTGGCGGGTGAGCGAGGCGGTTTCGGCGACGACGCGTTCCTGGTCGGCCTGGGCCTTGGCTACGGCAGATTCGCGAAGGGCGACGGCGCGGCGGATGGCGGTGTCACGCTCGGCCTCGGCGGCGGCAACGTCGGCGTCGCGCTTGATGCGGACGATGTCTGGCCGGCCCATGTTGGTGATGTATTCGTTTTTATCGCGGACTTCTTTGATGGTGAAGGAGACGACTTCGAGGCCCATCTTGCTCATGTCGCTGGCGCAGGTGGCGCGCATGCGATCGGCGACCATTTCGGGTTCTTTGACGATCTGTTCGACGGTGAGCTGGCCGATGATGCCGCGCAGATGGCCTTCCATGACGAGGCGGATGAGGCCTTCGCGCTGGGGCGGCGTTTTGGTGAGGAACTGCTCGGCGGCGGTGAGGATGGATTCGCGGTCGCTCTTGACCTTGATCTGGGCGACGGCTTCGACGGTGACGGCGACGCCCTGTTTGGTGTAAAGATCCTGCTGCGGGGCGACGTCGAAGGACATGAGCTCAAGAGATAGCTCGCGAGCATTTTCGATCATCGGGAAGACGATGGTGCCATGGCCTTTGATGACGCGGGGTCCGCGAAAGCCGAAGACAATGATGGCCTCGTTGGGGCCGGCCTTGCGGAAGAGCCTGGCCAGCATGCCTGCCAGAAGGATGATGACGAGCAGGCTCAGTCCAACAACAATAGCAATAGTAGAAAACATAGACGCCTCCTGATCCTTTCGTCAGGGACAACAATTAGTGGTTCAGGTCCTGCGGGAGTGCAGTGGGGTTGTCGGGCGTTTCGGTCCAATCGGACGAGACGTCTTCCCACGGGCGCACGTAGGCAATTCCCCGTTCGTAGCGCATGACGACGACTTCCACATCGCGCGGAATCGCTACGCCTTCCTCACTCCGCGCGGGGGCAAAACGGCGCGCGCCGTTCTGCGAAAACTGGATTTCGCCCACGCCTTCTGGGCGAATGACGCTGCTGACAATACCGAGGACGCCCTGCATCTCTGTTTCCGCAGCGGTGAGAGCGTGCTCGTGGGCCATGAGGACACGGGTGAGAAACCAGAAGATGAGCGCGCCGCCGAGGATTCCCGCGCCAACGGCGAGCAGAAGCACAAGGATGCCAACCAGCGAACCATAGCGGGAGAGCAGAAAGCCACAACCACCGAACCAGCAGAGAAAGGCCGCAATGGTGAATCCGTTGACGGGGCCGATGCCGGATTTGCCGGCTGCGTGAATCGCGTGGGCAGCATGGCCGAAGTGAACACCGTGGCCGATGGGCATGTGGCCGAAATGGAGATGGGTGAAGGCTCCGAGCGCAGCGAGCACGGTGAGGCTGAGGCCAAGGACAAAGCAGATAAGGTAGAAGAGCTCCCAGGTCATGTATCACTCCTCTTTTCCGCGACGGCGTGCGGCGGATGAAGTGGATTTGAGATTAAGTGCCTGGCCGGCGCCGCCGTTGCGCGCGGGACGGAGGACATCGAAGAGGCGGTCAGTGAGGCCGGGAGTTTCGATGATGGCATCGAGCAGCAGGAGACACTGGCGCGACTGTGGATGGCGCGCGAGGGTGAGCAGGGCGTGGCGTAATTCGGAATCCCGGCGAAAGCGCTCAGCGCCGCTGACCAGCCAGAGGTCGAGCTTGTCGTCGAGGACGCGGGCTTCGCTGAGGAGCTCGGGGTGATAGCCCTCGGGATCGTCGACGAGGTAGCCGGGATGCACCTTGAAGAACTTTGCAAGCAGGGCGCGGGTGGTGCTGGTGAGATGGGGGCGCGCACCGCTCTCGATCTGGGAGAGATAGCTCTGGCTCATGGTTGAGCCAGTCTCGGACTGGACGGCGCGGAGAAGTTCCTGCTGCGTCATGGCGCGGCCCAGGCCGCGGAGATTGCCTTCCATTTCGCGGAGGTAGCGGATTTTTTCGCCGAGCTTCATGGTCTATTATTGCAATCAGCGATAATCATATCGCTGATTGCAATAATTGCAAGAGAGATCTGAATTTTTTTTGAGGAGCGGGCTGCGTGAGGCCGTGA
>JAJZJJ010000565.1 GCA_021810175.1 Acidobacteriota bacterium
CTGCAGTTCCTCTCCTTTTCCCAGCGCGGCAGCAAAAAGGTCACGCGCGTGAACGCCGACCCAAAAGTCGACACGGGAGATTCCAATGCTCCCGTGCCTTTCTTCGTCACCACCAGCGGCACCGGCTACTTCATCGATACGGCCCGCTACACCGACTTCTATTTCGGTACCGCGCACCCGCGGCCCACGGAGCCGATTGCTCCGGCGTCCAGCGGCGGCATCGCCCCAAAGTACTCGAGCGTCGGGCAGGAGCATCAGGATGACTTCATCATGGTCAACGTGCCCGGGGCCCCCGGCGTGGATGTTTACTGCTTCGACGGTCCTGACATGCTCACCGCCGTGCGGCGATACAACCTCTTCTCCGGCGGCGGTTGCATTCCCCCCGAGTGGGGCCTCGGCTTCTGGTATCGAATGAAGGCCGACTTCGACTCCTCTGAGGCTCTGGCTCTGGCCCACGGCTTCCGCGAGCGCCAAATCCCCTGCGACGTCATCGGACTCGAGCCAGGCTGGCAGTCTCACGCATACTCATGCACCTTCGTCTGGGACAAGACCCGCTTCCCCGATCCGCACGCCTTCCTTCGCAGCGCCCGCGCTGAGAACTTTCACGTCAACCTCTGGGAGCACGCGTTCACGTATCCCTCCTCTCCGCTCTTCTCCTCGCTCGAACCCTTCTCCGGCAACTTCGGTGTGTGGAACGGGCTTGTCCCCGACTTCGCCGGCCAGCCCGCGCGCAACATCTTCGCCAAATTCCATCGCGATACCCTGGTCTCCGCCGGAGTCAGCGGCTTCAAACTCGACGAGTGCGATAACTCCGACTACACCGGCGGCTGGTCCTTCCCGGAATGCAGCTCCTTCCCCTCCGGCATCGATGGCGAACAGATGCACAGCGTATTCGGCCTCCGCTATCAGCAGGCCATTTGGGATGCGTTTCGCGGGCGCGCCGGCGAAACTTATGGCCTCGTGCGCTCCAGCGGCGCGCTCGCCGCACCCTATCCCTTTGTCCTGTACAGCGACCTCTACGGCCATCGCGAATACATTCGCGCCCTCGTGAACTCCGGCTTCAGCGGGCTCCTGTGGTGCCCTGAGGTGCGTCAGGCCGAGAACGACGAGGACCTCATCCGCCGCCTGCAGAGCGTCGTCTTTTCGCCCCTCGCCCAGGTCGACTGCTGGTACATGAAGAGCCCGCCCTGGAAACAGGTGGACCGCGCAAAGAACAACGCCGATCAGTTCGCTCCGGACTGGCAGCAACTGGAGGCGCGTTGCCGCGAGATCATCGGCTGGCGCATGCAACTGATTCCTTATCTCACCTCGGCCTTTCAGCGATACGCCGCCGATGGCGTTCCGCCCTTCCGCGCCCTCGTGCTCGACACGCCTCACGACCAGCGTCTCTACAAACTCGACGATCAATATATGGTTGGCGACCGCATGATGGTCGCTCCCCTCTTTGCGGGCGAGCCCGGCCGCACGGTGACGATTCCCCGCGGCGAGTGGCACGACTTCTGGACCGGCGCGTCCGTGCAGGGAGGAACCGTGATCACCCTCCCCGCATCCACAGACAAAATCCCCGTCTACGTCCGAAGCGGCAGCCTGATTCCCTGGGCCGACGTGGGCCAGCATGCAGGCGCAAAGGAAGCACGCCGCATCGCCGTGCGTGTCTACGGCGATGGCTCCCTTCCCTTCAGCATGCGGACCACTGCCGGTGAACTGCGCCTCACGTGGAAGAACGGGGTCGGCGTCGTTCACGGGAATGTCGGTGAATACAGCGTCTACCGCTGGGACGCAATCGGTTAGCGCCGCTCACGCAAAGGCCGGCTGAGGCTTCACCCTGGCAAACGCATACGGCCCTTCCGGAATCAGCGCGATCGTCGGATCGCGCGGCAGGCTGCGGACCAGCGCTGCCACGGCCTCGCGTGGATCGCCATAGCTGCTGTCGCCCAGAAAGCCCATCTCCTCCCGGATCGCACCCGGCGTGTAAAAGAAGAGCGGATGCTGCAGCCCCGCCAGCGCCAGCTTCTCCAGCTGCCACTGGTCCGGCACCACCTCGCCCTCCGCAATCTCCTCCAGATATCCGCTGTGGCTCCGGCACTCGCGCACCTTGCGCGCGAATTCCGGCGAGCCCATGCCCTCCGCGCATTCGGCAAGCAGCAGAATCGGACCGCCCGGCTTCACCAGATGCTGCGCCGCCGTAATCCCCTTGATCGTCTGATAGAACGTCAGGTCCAGTGGATATCCCGCGCCACTCGTGATCACCGCATCGGCAAAGCCGTCCAGTTCCTGCATCGAGTTCGCGCGCAGAAACGCGACCCCCGCTGCATGCGCCTCCACCGGAGAACCCGCGAACACTCCGGAGATCTCCCTTTCGCGGGTCATGGTCACGTCCAGAATGAAGTCATGCCCGGCCATGCGCGCAATACTCACCAGCTCATCGTGCAGCGGATTCTCTTCGATCGATCCCTCGATTGCGGCCGGCTCGCGCATAAAGCGCGGCGAATGGATCGTGCGGATCGTCTCCTCGCCGGCCACACCCGGGACAACCAGCTTGCGCCCGCCGGAAAAACCCAGCATCAGATGCTGCTCGATGAAGCCCAGCGACAGGTGCAGCTCGGCTGCCATCAGCCGCTCGTCGATCCACACCGGAGTCTTCCTGGCACTGTAACCCAGCCAGCGATGTTCCTCCCTGCGATGCGCATCGTGGTTGGCGATGCGATACCGGCGCGCGATTTCCGCACCCAGAATCGTATCCAGCTCGGCGCTCGTGGCCGGCCGATGCAGGCCCGTCGCAATCAGAATCGTCACACCCTCCGGCGGAATGCCCGCACGATGCAGCCGTTCGAGCAGCGGCGGCAGTGTGAGCCGATTGGGCGCTGGCCGCGTGATGTCGCAAACGCAGATCGCGGCGCTCTTCCTGCCCTGCGCTAATTCCGTCAGCGGAGCGCAACCAATCGGGCGATCCAGCACCGCGGCGATGGCCTCTTCGATCGCGGGCAAAGGCGCGCACCTGCGCCCGCCAACGATCTGCCATCGAGGTCCCTCGGGAAGGTCGAGAGTCAAACCGTCTTTTCCAAAAGCGAATTGCACCTGCATATTCTTCTGCACCAATTCTCCGCCACGGTCAGGCCCCTGGCCGATGACGATGAGCCGATCTTTCCGCACAGTGGCCCGCCGCGAAGTCCGCTCCGCCCAGCGTTTGCAGCGAAGTAGATCGATTTTATCGCAGTTCAAGTGGCAAATAGTTC
>JAJZJJ010000566.1 GCA_021810175.1 Acidobacteriota bacterium
GTCGTACTCGAACTCCACCCATGAACCACGGTAGGGGATGATCTTGCCGAGGAAATAGGTACGGTTGTTGGCGGTCTCGAAGAAGACGCCCGGAGAGCGGTGGAGCTGGGAAACGATGACACGCTCGGTGCCGTTCACAATGAACGTGCCGTTCTGGGTCATGAGCGGAATGTCGCCGAAGAAGACTTCCTGCTCCTTGATGTCGCGGATGGTCTTGGCGCCGGTCTCGGGATCCTTGTCGTAGATGGTGAGCCGGACGGTAACTTTCAGCGGCGCGGAGTAGGTCATGCCCCGCTCCTCGCACTCCGCCTGGTCGTACTTCAGCTGCAGACCCACCGGGTCACCGCACTTGTTGCAGAAATCCGGCGTGTTCTTGTTATAGGTGCCGCACTTCTGGCAGAGCACATCGCCGGGATGGAAGGGGTCGGTGATGACCATGGCGCCGCAGTGGACGCAGGTGGTGCGCAGGTGATGGAGCCCCTTGAGGTGTCCGCACTTGCACTCCCAGTTGCCGATCGAAAAGTCCACAAAGTCCAGCTGCGATATGTTGCGGAAATCGGTGATTGGGAAGACCGACGTAAAGACCGACTGCAGGCCGGAATCGTCGCGTTCCGATGGCAGCTTGTCCATCTGCAGGAAGCGCTCGTAGGAACGGCGTTGCACCTCGATCAGATTGGGAATGCGAATCGCTGTAGGAATCTTGGAAAAGTCGAGGCGGCTGCGAAGGGCGCGGTTCTCGTTAGGCATTCGTTACTCCTCAGGACCCGTGGCGCGAGGGAAACAGAGCAGCCGTCCGGGTCATGCGGCACACTCTCGTTAGTCGATCCTGCCGCGCAATGCCGTCCCGCCTCGTTCGGTCCGGATACTGCGCTTGTTGCGGCGGCACTAAAATTGCGCTGTAGTGCCGCTTTTCTCTTGCGTGAAACGCTGCGGCAGCGTTACGCTTTCGCTTTACCGGAGCGTTCCCGCGGGATGATCCGACCTCTTCCCGCGTAAGCGCCCGCCCGACCCCGAGCCGCCCGGCAACATCCGCCGGAACGAGCCGAAGCCCTAATCAGGGAGCCGAAAACAGAAACCGCACGGCTGCACGAACCGGGAAAGCACAAAATGCCCGCGGAGACAGCATCTCCCGCGAGCGCCACAACCGAATTGTGCACTGAACAATAACAGAATGTTCGATTCCCGCCGATTCCAATGCGTGAGTCCGCGCCGCCTGCCCGTTTGTTCCTGCCGCAACCGCAAACCCGCCGCCTGACCTGCGATTACGCCGACAATCTTCTGCCGGTGGAGCTTATCTTATGTCCGCACACCCACAAAGCCCGGTGCATTGCTGACGCCGGGCAATTCACGTTTGTGCGGCCGGGAAAAACAAGAAGCGTTCCGGATTCGACCATGCCAGGATGCAGCCGAGCGGAACGCACAAAAAACATCATAGCGCGTTCCGCTTTGGCATGCAAGTTGCTTGGAAAATGCCGAAACTACTTGATTTCGACAGTGGCAACGCCTTCGAACTTCTTCTTGATCGCCTCGGCGTCTTCCTTGCTCACGTTTTCCTTCAGGGGCTTGGGAGCGCCGTCGACCAGGTCCTTGGCTTCCTTCAGACCCAGCGAGGTCACTTCGCGCACCGCCTTGATGGTGCTGATCTTATTCGCGCCCGCATCCTTCAGGATGACGGTGAACTCGGTCTGCTCGACCGCAGCCGGGGCCGCTGCGCCCCCCGCCGCGCCGGCCACAACGACCGGAGCCGCTGCCGCCGCCGAAACGCCAAGACGCTCTTCGAGCTTCTTCACCAGGGCCGCTGCATCGAGCAGGCTAAGCCCCACAATCTGATCTTCCAACTGCTGCAAATCCGCCATTTTATTCTCCACGTGAAACTTAGATTTTTACCTCCGGCCGGCTTTCGCCTGCCGGTCGCCGCTCCGCCCGCCTCGAGGTTTCCGATGTGCCCAGACCAGCACCCCTCGCAGCCGGCGAACGGCCGGATTCCCTTTTGCTACCCTGCGGCCGCTTCGCCGCCTGCAAACTTTTGCTTCTCGACGCCCTGATTCAGCACCACCGCCAGATCGCGGCCCGTGGCGTTGATGACTGTGGCCAGGCGCTGCGCCGGCGCGTTGATCAGGAACAACAGCTTCGAGAACAGCTCCTCGCGGCCCGGCATGGTGGCCAGAGCCTTGACTTCCTCAACGTCGATGACTTTGCCGTCGACAATGCCCAGCTTGAAGCTGAACTCGGCGTTCTCCGTAACCCAGTTCGCCATTGCTTTGGCCAGAGCCACCGGGTCGCCGCTGGTGTAGGCCACCGACGAAACACCCTTGAGGCCCTTCAGCGCAGACTCAATCTTCGTCCCGCTGCCAGCGCGCGCAGCCAGTTTATTCTTCAGCACGCGATAGCGGCCGCCCGCCTCGCGCACGGTTTTGCGCAGTTCGAAATCCTGCGCCACAGTCAATTTGGTAAACGTCCCGATGATGGCGCTGGTCGAGCCCTCCAGCTCTTTCGCGAGCTGCTCGACCTTCTCCGCCTTTTTTTGCCTGCTCAGTGCCATAAAGCCTCTGGATGCCAGCCTCTCGCAGCCGGCAAATTCTATAAGTTCGCCCATTCGGGCAGCGTGACAGACTCGCCACTGGCTTCCGAACCAGCGGCAGCCGCCTTAAGCCTTCGCCGCGGTCTCCACGGCCGCCGCATCGAGGGGAATTCCAGGACCCATCGTCGAGCTGATGAATGCTCCCCGGATATACTTGCCCTTGGCCGCCGAGGGCTTCGCGCGCAGCACGCTGATGATCACCGCCAGCGCATTCTCCACCAGCTTTTCGGCCGGGAATGAAACTTTGCCCACCGGGACGTGAATCAGCGCCGTCTTGTCCGTGCGGAACTCGACCTTACCAGCCTTAATCTCGCGGATAGCTGCCGTCACATCGTTCGTCACTGTCCCGGTTTTCGGGTTCGGCATCAGACCGCGGGGACCGAGCACCTTGCCCAAGCGTCCGACGGACTTCATCATGTCGGGTGTGGCGACCAAAGCGTCGAAGTCAGTCCAGCTTTCCTTTTGAATGCGCTCGACGAGGTCCTCGCCGCCGACAATGTCGGCTCCGGCGGCTTCCGCCTCACGCAGCCGCTCACCGGAAGCGATGACCGCAACCTTCTTGGTCTTGCCGAGGCCGTGGGGCAGCACGACGGTGCCGCGGACCATCTGGTCGGCGTGGCGCGGATCGACACCAAGACGCAGTGTCACGTCGAC
>JAJZJJ010000567.1 GCA_021810175.1 Acidobacteriota bacterium
AGGATCCCTCGGCGAGGCTCGTCGAGGCGGTGATCGACCGCAAAGTGGACATTGCAGTGGTCTGGGGCCCCATGGCTGGCTATCTTGCACGCGATTCCCCGGTTCCGCTGCGGGTCACGCCGGTGCTTTCCGATGTCCGGAATCCCTCGCTGCCCATGTCATTTGCTATCGGGATTGGACTACGCCCCAACGAACAGGTCCTGCGCCGTCGGCTGAATGCGGAACTGGCTCGCCGAAGACCGGCGATCCAGCGACTGCTGGTTGCTTACGGAATACCTCAGGTTAGCCTGCCACCGCCGGTGCGGGAGGGGAACTGATACTATGCGTAGCTGTCTTGCCATGATTATTATTGCCCTCCTGGCGATTGCAACAGGTTGCAATGGTTCCGGACCTGCTGTAGCTGCCGGCGCCGAGCCCGCGATCCGAACCAATGTTGGGCCTATCCCGGGTGCCTCCAGCGCGTCCATCGGGCAAAAGGATCCCTACGCGAATGATCCCATCGCCGCGGAGAATGGCCGGCGTCTTTTTGTCTGGTACAACTGCTACGGCTGCCACGGTGGCCATGGCGGCGGAGGCATGGGGCCCAGCCTGCGCCGCAAGCATTTCATTTTCGGTCACCGCGGCGCTCAAATCTACGATTCGATTGCCGAGGGCCGTTCCAGGGGAATGCCTGCCTGGGGCACAAAGATCCCTTCCGGGCAGATATGGCAACTCGTTGCCTATATTCAGTCGCTGCGTACGCCTCAGGAACCGGACCCGCCTACTGAGCCCGCCAATGAGCAGGTGCCGAACCCCATGCACAACAACCGGATTGCCATTGGCACCCAGTCCCAACACTGAGGAGAAAAGATGATGCGCCGACTCGTCCTGCTCAGTCCGCTTCTGCTCGTCGGCGGATGCGCGTCCGTGCAGTCGACCTTCAACACGCAGGGCCCCGGGGCGGCCCGCATCGCTCCGCTGATGTGGGCGATGATCATCCTGTTCCTCGCCGTCTCTCTGGTGATGTGGATTCTGATCGTCATTCCCGTGCGCCGCCGCGGTTCTCTCGACGAGCACGAGCCTGTCGATATCGGAGGTGGTCAGGGCTGGGTTGCTTTGGGCGGTCTGCTCATTCCCCTATTGGTTCTGTCGGGCTTCTTCATTGCGGGTCTCGTCGTTCTTGAGAGCTTTCCGATACACGATCCCTCCAAACAAACCCGATTCAAGCCCGATATCCTCATCATTGGCCATCAGTGGTGGTGGGAAGTGCATTATCTCGACGGCCCTGTGAACGAACATTTCGTTACCGCCAACGAAATCCATATCCCCGCCGGTCAGCCGGTCACCCTGGAACTGAAGTCTGCGGACGTGATTCACGCTTTCTGGGTTCCAAGCCTGCACGGAAAGCTGGATATGATCCCCGGACACCCGAATTTTATGCGCATTGAGGCGTACCATCCCGGCGATTATGCAGGCGAATGCGCCGAGTACTGTGGCGTGCAGCATGCTCACATGCGCCTGCTGGTCGTTGCCCAGGCACCCTCCGCATATAAGCTGTGGTTGCGGCAGATGGTCAGGCCGGCCGTTCAGCCCACGACGCCGGAAGCCATCGCCGGTGAACATCTGTTCCTGTCCGGTCCCTGCGCGATGTGCCACACGGTCCGTGGAACTCTTGCGGGAGGAAGCGTGGCGCCCGACCTCACACACCTGGCGAGCCGTCAATTTATCGGAACAAATTCACTGCCAAACAATACCGCCTATCTCGAAGCATGGATCACGAACGCTCAATCGCTGGAGCCGGGAGTTCTTATGCCCGATCTCACCGACTTTTCGGGCACGCAACTGCGGGACCTGGTGGCCTATCTCCAGCAGCTGAAGTAGTTCGGAATTGCCGGAGATACGGCAGCGGCTGACCGGGTATCTGCATCCATTCAGCTGCTGTTCATGCCGACTGCCGTCGGGTCCTCATTTCGGTGTTCGTGGTCAGCTTCCGGCCGGAGGGAAGCATCAGAAGACATTATGGCGTGATCTTTATACGGCAGAAGGGAGAAGTATGAGCGACATGATCAATACGATCGAGCGCAAATTCGAGATGAGCGAAACGGAACAGAAAGTTCGCTATGGCATTGGTGCGGCTGCCGCAGCAGCCGCGATTTTTGCTCCTCTGGGATATGCCTGGAAGGGCGTACTCACCGCGGTTGCCGCGGAAAGTATCCTCTCGGCTGTCTACGGATTCTGCCCGTTCAGGAGAATTGCTCAATCCTGATCGAGCTGCGGGCGGCCGCTCCGGCTGCCGTCCGCAGGAACTTCCCGCCCTCATGTGCGCAGGTGGGCAGATCTTCCCGGTGATTCTTGCCATCCACTTTAACCTCTCAGCGAATCACCGGGATGCCAGCGATAAAATTCCGGTGCTACACTCGCCCCTATGGATGAGCCGATCCCGGAAGCTCCGCAGTCTCAGTCATTCACGCCCTCGCCCCAGCCGCCTCTTCTTCCGCCGCGGCCGCCCCAGGCCGAGCACCGCCGCCGTCCCGTGTGGATCTGGTACTTCCTGGGCGCCTGCCTGCTCTTTGCCCTTGTGGGTCTTGCCGGACTCTTCATGTATTTCGCCGTCCGCTCTGGCTCAGGATCATCGGGATTTGCCACGATCGGCAGCGGCAAAATTGCCGTTGTGAGCATCGACGGCGAAATCACCTCCGCCGATACCATCGTCGCCGAGCTGGCCCGCTTCAACCACGACAGCTCCGTCAAGGCGATCATCATCCACATTGATTCCCCCGGCGGAGGCGCCGCCGCCTCGCAGGAAATCTACCACGAGGTCCTGCGCATCCGCGAACAGCACCGCAAGCCCATCGTCGCCTCCATCGAAAGCGTGGGCGCCAGCGGAGCCTATTATGTCGCCTCAGCGGCGGACAAGATCTACGCCAATCAGGCCTCCGTCGTCGGCTCCATCGGCGTCATTATGGAGTGGACCAATTACGGTAAGCTCTTCAAATGGGCCAGGCTTAAGTCCGAGGTCATCCATGCGGGGGCGCTCAAGGACGCCGGCGATCCCACCCGCCCGATGACGCCGCAGGAGCGGGTCTACTTCCAGGGCCTTGTCAATAACATGTACGGTCAGTTCATTCACGATGTTGCAGTCGGCCGCCACCTGCCCGTCGCGACGGTCAGGCCCATTGCGACCGGTCAGGTTTGGACCGGGGAGCAAGCTCTGCCCATGCACCTGATCGACAAGATCGGCGGGTTTCGTG
>JAJZJJ010000568.1 GCA_021810175.1 Acidobacteriota bacterium
CTTTTATGTGCCGCCACCGTCAGGTCGTCCACATAGGTCGTGTTCGAGGCTCCCCGCTCGTCGCTGTCCATCTGGTAGTTCGCTGCCAGACCCCACCAGCCCCTGGGCGCCGCAATCGTCGCATAGCTCCGGTTCAGCGTTTTCGCCGTTCCATTCAGCGTGATCGTCTGATACACGAGCGTGTTCTTCGGCCCGCGCTCCATCTGCAGCGTCACGTGATTCCATCCCTGCACGAACTGGCATGCGAATCCTGTCCCTACCCACTCGTGCCGCTGGTTGTCCCAAATGTCCCATTGCCCGTCGCCCAGATGGTCGCATTGATGACCGAACGTCATCCCCCCAACCCCATCCATCCAGTCGCTGATATCGAACTCCAGCGACTGCGTGATCTCCGGTTTCGGCACATAAAAGTAGGCGTCGTATACAAAGTGGCGCAGCGTCGGCAGCAGCCTGTGCTTCCAGTCCGGACGCTGCGGCGAATTCTGCCCGATCAGCCCCGCCGTGAACAGCGCATCCGCATAGGGCATCTCCGGATTCAGATCGAACATCGTCGCATCTGCGCTCTTCGACGGATCTGCGATTCCGTAAATCTCTTCCCAGCTCGCCTCGCCGCATGGCGCGGAGCAGTCCGCATAGTCCGGCGGCGCCTGCCCGAAGCTTCGCCAGTTCCCTGCCTCCGTCTGCACGTTCGAGAACACCAGCGCATCGCTCGGAATCGCAATCGAAGCCCTTCCTCCCACCGTGCTGCTCGCCCCGACTCCTGGACCTGTTCCTGACTGCGCACCCCGCAGGCCCATTCCACACCCGGAAATCAGAAGCGTCGCAACCACCACTGCACCAGCAGCACCTCGGATTCTCATCGCAACCCCTCTGCGTTCCGTTCTCGATTGACGCGCACTCCACCCCGGGAACTCACCAGTGAGTCCCGCCCTGATTCAGGCGCATCAGACAATTCCATCTGTGGGCCCGGCACCTGTGCTTGCGAAGTGTTGATTTAGAAAGTAAGGCAGTATATTGCACGACTCAATAACACAAAAGCAGTAAATAGTGAACGCTGTTCAGCCCGCCGCAGCCGCACCGGATGCGGCCTTCCGCAGGATCCAGATCATAGCCATATCGTTATTAGTCGGTCGTAAAATCCAGCTGTTTCAGCAGCCTTTCCCAGCAGGATTTTGGCAGGCATTGCTCATTGCGACCCCAATCCACAGTGAACGTCCCCCAATCGCCCATCGCCGGCCTTTCATTTGCTCACCCATTTTCGCCATTCGCAGCCATCTCGCCCCCATCCCGTATCCCAGCCGTCCGGGGAAATAGCCATCTCGCCTGGCTTACCACCTTCGGGGCTTTCTCCCCCATCCGTTTTCCGGTTAAATGGTCAAACAGGAATTGCGGCCCGCATTCAGGTTCCTCAGAGCTCGATTGTGACCACCCAAACATCGCCGGAAGCAGTACAAGCCTCGGAAACCCTCCGCCCCGGAATACCTGTCATCCCTCGCGCCAATCCGCTGCCGCAGTCGCGCCCCGCCTTAAAAACGCGCATAGCTATCGCGCTCTATGCCCTCGTAGCCATCGCGTCTGTCTTCTTTGTCCCGTATCTCTTTCCCGTCACGCGTTCCAGCTCGCTCTCCTTCCTCTTCGGATTCAACAACAAAGTCGGAATCCTCCTGCTCCTCGCCTTCTGCGGAGCAGGCGCGCTCTGGCTGCGAAAGTCACCCCTCTTCCAGCTCGCCAACGAGCCGGATCGCCCCATTTCGCGCAGGACTCTGCTGCTCGGCCTCCTGCTCACCGGCGCCTTCTGCGCCGCAGCCTGGCCGCTCGTCACCGCCGCTCATCCCATCGGCGACTCTGCTTACCTGATCAACCGCATCCGCCTCCTGCACGCCGGCCGCCGCCCCTATGTCGATTTCGAGTACGCCTACGGCCCCATGTTTCTCTACATGCCGCTCTGGATCTCCCGCATCCTGCACCTGCATATTCCGGCTGCCTATTTCATCTTCTGGATAGCGACAGAACTGCTCGGCGTCATCGTGTTGTCGCGCGTCCTCAATGCCATCGACATTCGGACCAGCGCCCGACCCGCGATATTTCTCCTCTTCTGCTTCGCTTCCGCGACCACCTTTGTCATTGGCGCCGCCAGTTATACCTTCTTCCGCTTCGCGCTCGTTCCATTCCTCGCCTTCTCGATCCGCGACGTCGAAATGCGGCTCGCCCACAGCAGCTTCCGCGTTTGGATTGCTGCATCGCTCGCCATCGCGGCCTTTGGCTTTCTTCTCCTCGTCTCGCCGGAGCTTCCGCTTGCCTTCGGTCCCGCATTCGCCGGCTATTTTCTCCTCCAGAGCGAACATCGAAACCTTCCCTCTGCGGCAGCTCTCATCTCCATGCTCGCCGGTATGGCTGCCATCTTCTGGCTCGCCGATCGCGCCCACATCCTCACCACCATGAAGACCTTCAGCACCGGCGCCAGGGATTTCCCGATGGTTCCCTCCCTGCATCTCGTTCTCTTCATGGTGTGCGTCTTCTTCGGAATCCTTCACCTGGCGCGCGCTCTGCCGTCGCGCCTCAACTCCACTTCCGTCCTTCTCGTCCTCGTCTCCACTCCCATGCTGGCGTCGGCGCTCGGCTCCTGCGATTCGCTGCATGTCTTCTTCAGCGGCCTCGGCTTCCTGGCCATCGGCTTTTTCTATCTCCACCGTTCCAAAACTGCCTGGCAGCTTACCCAGCTCGTCTTTTGCGTCTTCTTTGTCTTCGCTATCTTCTGGGGCCTCGTCATTGAGCGGAACCAGGAAATCGAGATGGCCCTGCATCGCCTCTCCGCAAAACCCACTGCGACCACCCGCCTTTCGCAGCAATCGCTCTTTCCCGGCAGTCATGGAATCCTCGAAGCCCCCTTCGGCTTCAGTTCCCGGCAGGTCGAGGATTACAGCGTCCCCTGGGTCGATACCGGCTATTTCCTCGGCGGGCTCAATGCGCCCTCCCGCCAGGACGTCGCAATCAAGGAGCGCGAGCTCAACGCCCACCCTCTGCGGGAAGTGCTCGTGCCTCGAACCTGCGCCCATGGCACATGCCTGCATCCGCAGAAAGCCCGGCTCTGGCTCGAACTGGAGTTTCTCGCCCCCTACAAAATGCCCTTCCGCCATTTCGAGGACACCTACGCATCGCTGTGCCAGTTCATCGACCGGAATTACCACCAGGTCTCTCCGGCCACCGCGCGCAGCCTGCATTATT
>JAJZJJ010000569.1 GCA_021810175.1 Acidobacteriota bacterium
CGGCACTCTCCTCACCCGCCTTATGACGCCCGAGGAACTCCAGAGGCTCGTGAATCCCGAGGGAGCGGCCGCCCCGATGATTGCGCTCGACTCCACCGGCCAAACCATCTTCGCCGCGTCGGCCTCCGGCATCATCGTCATCCAGCTTCCCGCACCCCTCGATCAAATGCCAGACAAACAGTGGCCGGTCATCCCTCTCTCGGTGAAAGCACCGCCGAGTTCCGGCTATCATCCCCTCTCCACTCGTGTAGCCGCTTTCGAAAAGAGCTCGAATGCACCGGGAAGTCGAGGCTCCTTCAGGTCCCCTCCGAGATAACAGTCGCGGATCTGACGGTATCTACACGCCCTACCCCCAGCTATCTGCAGGCAATTCGGATCTCAACGGTTGCATTCAGCCCTTACCACTCATCCACCGTGATTTATGCACGCCGACTCAGATAGATCCTGGGAAACGGGAATTTATCCAGACAAAGCGCCTCAACTGACACCCACCGGCAACAGGCGCACCCGTGCACCCATCCCTGCCCCAATCCCTGATCCTTTGCGTCCTTGGCGTCTTTGCGGTAGATTCTACCCTTCCGCCACTCCACCCTCCCACTCACTCCCCACCCAGCAAATCCCCCAGGCGGTCCAGCCGCCGCGCCCACTCGCCCTTATGCTCCGCCGCCCACGCTTCCAGCACGGCAAAACCCTCCGCATCCAGGCGAACCGTCCGCACCCGCCCCAACTTCTCCGTCCGCACTAGCCCGGCCTCTTCCATTACCTTCAAATGCTGCCCCACCGCCGTCACCGTAATCCCCAGCGGTTCGGCCAGTGCGGAGACCGATTGTGGCCTCTCGCGCAGCCGCTCCACGATTGCCCGCCGCATCGGGTCGCCCAGCGCATGAAAAATCCGGCCGATCTCTGGCTCTCGCTTCCCCATCTCCGTCAGCCCTCGCGCGCTACTTCCTCGCCCAGCCGCTCCATCAGAAACTCCCACCCCGCCTTCCGAATCTCCGGCCCGTCCGCGCCCTCAAAAAACGCTCCCTGGAACGTCAGCCGCAGCATCGTCCCCGCACCTTCCGGCAACAGATCGAACGTCACCAGCGAAACCGAAATCCGCCGTCCCGCGATCGTCATCGTCGAACACACCACCACCCGCCGTCCCTCGACAATGTCTTCGTAGTGCCCGTCGTTAATCAGAATCACACCCGGAAATCGCGTCCCCTCGTTAAAGCGATACTTCATCCTCTCCGCGCCACCCTCACGGAAATCCATCACGAACTCCACCACCTCATGGTTCGGCGAATCAGAAAACCAGCGCCGCTTCTTCTCGGGCTCCGCCAGCGCCGCAAACACCTTCTCCGGCGAATACGGATAACTGCGCTCCAGGGTAAACGTGCTGTGAATCACGGTCGACTTCTGCATCTTCAATCTCCTCTTTATATCTCATTAGTGAAGCATTCACTTCACTATCAAGCGATCCAGAAGATTAGTCAAGCGTTTACTTCACTTTTTATCGCCTTTCCATAAAAAAACGCCTCGCATCCGCCGGCCTCTCGGCGGATGCAAAGACGCTCCCAGGCAAATACGACCACCAATAGCCCTCTAAAACTCGTTCGCGTGGTCCATCGCCCACTGCCAGAAGGTACGCGGAGCCTTGCCCGTCACCTCCTCCACCGTTCGCGTCACGAGCGCCCGCTCGATCATTGCCCTCTCCCACATCGGAAGCAAGCGGTCCACCACAAACTCCGGCAAATATGCCTTCATCTGCTCGCGCGCCGCCTCTGGTGCGAGTTCCTCAAACCGCAGCGTCCGCCCAATGGCCTCGCCGATTGTATGCAGTTGCTCTTTTTGTGTCAGCGCCTCCCCGCCAGTCAGAACGTATTTCTTCCCTGCGTGACCGTCTTCGGTCAATGCGCGGACTGCCACGGCCGCGATATCGGCTTCGTGAATCGACGCCCATGCGGCTTCCCCATATGGCCACCGGACCACGTCACCGGCTCTCAACTGAGGCCCCCACCACGTCAGCGTATTCGTCGCAAATGCGCCGGGCCGCAGAAACGTCCACTCCGCTCCCGTCGCCCGGATCGCCTCTTCGATCTCTACATGCGCCTTCCCGATCGGATTCGTCTGCACCGGCGCATTGTCATCCACCGCCATCGACGACAGAAACACAATCCGCTTCACCCGGCCCCTCAGCGCCTCGGTCATCGTCTCCGGACGAACCGTAAAACCGCGCACCATCAGGAAAGCCGCGTCCGCTCCCTCCGCTGCAGCCCGTAGCGTCTCCGCCTCTTCCAGGTTGACGCGCACCAGTTCCGCCTCCGGCAATCCCTTCGCCGTCTTCGGGCTCCGCGAGGCCGCTCGTACCCTCACGCCCTGCTCCGTCAACTGTTGCACCACGTTGCGTCCCACGTTCCCGGTAGCACCGACCACGAGAACAATACTTTGACCATTCTGAGCCATGAAAAATTCTGCCTTTGATGGAGTCGCGATTCTTGATCTTGCTCTACCAGCCTAGAAGCTCAAGTTAACTTGAAGTCAACCCTCCCAAATGTTAATTTCCTTTCATGGCCGATCTCCTCACCATTTCCGAAGTCTCCCGCCGCAGCGGAGTCGCCGCGTCTGCTCTTCGCTTCTATGAGGATCGCGGCCTCATCCGCTCTGAGCGTGCCGGTTCAGGCCACCGCCGCTACCCTCGCGCCATACTCCGCCGTATTGCCTTCATTGTCTTCGCCCAGCGCGTCGGGCTCGCACTGGACGAAATCGCCGAGGAGCTCAACAAACTTCCCCATGACCACGCACCCGAAGGCAACGACTGGGCCGAGCTTTCTTCCCGCTGGACCGCCCGTATTGACGAACAGATCGCCCAACTAGAACGCCTGCGCGGCGGCCTCATGCGCTGCATCGGCTGCGGCTGCCTCTCGCTCGATCACTGCCGCTTCGCCAACCCCGGCGACCGCGCCGCCGTCCTCGGCCCCGGTCCCCGCTATTGGATCGGCAAGCCCTGAATCGCTGCCCTCTCCACTCGCCATCTTATTTGCCGGAAATTATCTTCAACATTGCTACCCTAATAAATAGAGGCTCAGAAAAAAGACCGCGCCAGCGGTCTTTTTCTGGGCCTTTTGGCTGCCCGCAATACTCCATAACGCAACTCATTCATTCCACACGGCTTACAGGACTAACCTTCTCGCAACTCGTTTCTTATCAACATGTTGCGAGATGCTGTGAAACCACAATTTA
>JAJZJJ010000570.1 GCA_021810175.1 Acidobacteriota bacterium
GGCCTCAAAGAGGAACGGACCGCCGACGCGATGGCAGACGTCCATGAAGGCGGTTTCGAGGTTGGGGAAGGTGTGCCAGTCGGGCCAGATGCGCTGGCCGAGGTAGACTTCCGCGCCGCTGAGGATGCCGGTGAAGAAGCAGACGAGGACGGTGGCCAGCAGGACGTTGCGGCGGGGGTTCTTCACATCCTCAGAGAGGGTGGTGATGCCGTCGAAGCCGATGTAGGTGAGGGCGGCGAAGGAGGTGGCTCCCCAGATGCGGTGCAGGTTGAAGGTGGAGGGGTCGTAGAAGGGCTGGATGGAGAAGAGCGCGGACCAGCGTCCGTGGTCGAAGAGGAAGTGGATGCCGAGGACGAAGAAGATGGCGATGACGATGCACATGGCCATCAGCAGGATTTTGTTGGCGCGGGCCGAGGAGCGGATACCGATGAGGTTGAGCGCGGTGATGAAGACGGTGACCAGCAGCGCGGTGACGGGGAAGGGAAGGGCGGCGATGTAGCGGCTGTGGAGGGCGACGGAAATCCAGACGACGTTGATGAGCGGCTGCAGGATGTAGTCCAGCAGCATGGCCCAGCCGATGAGGAAGCCGAGGTGGGGGTTGAGGGTGCGGCCGACGTAGGTGTAGGCGGAACCGGCCGCGGGATAGACGGCGGCCATGCGGCCATAGCTGACGGCGGTGATCATCATGGCAAACATGGCGATGAGGATGGTGGTGACCATGTGGCCATTGGAGAGCTTCTGGGCGACGCCGAAGAGGGGGATGCCGGCGGTGGGCTGGATGAGCACCATGCCATAGAAGATCAGGTCCCACAGGCCGAGGACCTTGCGGAGCTGGAGCGGAGTGCCGGTCTGTCCTGTCTCTGGCATAGTGCGGTGGCCTCGGTACGGTTAGCTGTGGGCCGCGGGCAGCTGGATGGTCGCGGAGTGGATGTTCCAGCCGCTCAGATCGATGACGGCATCGGCGGGAGCATGGCGGGGCAGCTGGATGGTAAGGGTGCGGGATTCGCCGGGAACCAGCTCGATCCAGTCGTCGGAGAAGATGACGGGAGCGATGAGGCCGCCGGAGGGCGTGCGCACCCGGCCGACCAGCTGAAAGGCCAGGTTTTTCGAGGTGTTGACCAGATGCAGGCGGACCATGCGGCCGCGGGGCGTATTTGTAACCGTTGCGTTGGCTGATACCTGAGCGGGCGGGAGGTTCAGCAGCGCGCTGAGGTCGGGGTAGCGCTCGGTGGGCGTGTGGGTGTAGTTGGTAGCCGCCCAGTCGAAGGTGGCGAGGGTATAGGGCACCCAGTAGAAGTTGCGGCTGACGACGTGGCCCGCGGCGTTGGTCAGCGTGAGATCGATGAAGAAGATGCGGTGGGTGCCGTTGTAGAGCGCCTGAGGCAGAGTGAAGACGCGCTGGGAGCTGTCCGGGCCGGCGCTCACCGTGGTTTCGGATTTGTACAGCTCGTTCCAGTGGATGCCGTGCACGTCGATGGCGGCGTGGAGACCGGAGACGGGATGGTAGGTGCTGTTCACCACGTCGACGGACTCAGTGTTGTAGGCGTACTGGATGTGAAGCGGCTGGCAGGCCTTTTTGACGGCGTAATAGCTGGAGTCGGGGTCGAGATAGTAATCGTAGAGGTGCCAGATCATGGAGGGCCACGCGTTGTTGAGCATCCACTGGATGACGCCGGTGGAGTTGTACTTGTTGGCGCTGTAGGCCTCGAACTCGGCGCGTTCGGAGTCGTACTCCATGGTTTCGGCGAGGCGCTCGTATTCGGCGAGGGAGGCAGGTTTGGCGTAGATCGCGTCCATGGCGCTGTCAAGGACGGTGAGGTGAGTGAAGCCGCCGCCGCCGTAGTGGAGGCGCCAGTCCGCCGAGGGCGGCCAGGCTTCGGGGTCGGGAAGGAATTTCTTGCGGCTGGCAAGCGAGGGGATGGAAGGACCGGGGCTGGTCTCGGTGTTGAAGCCGTAGTTGCCGCCGTGCTGCGTATCCACGTACCAGTAGCTGGGCTCGACGTAGTCATAGGGGCCGGTCATTTTGACCCCGCTGAGACCAGTGACGGTGGTGGGCGTGGCTGAAGCGGAGGAGACGATGGGATTGGGCCAGTGGAGCTGCGCCTCAATTTTCAGGTAGGAGCGCTCGACCTCCGGGACCGGAGGAATGTCGCTGCCATTGAGCCACACCAGCACGCTGGCGTGATGACGGATGCGGAGGAGCTGCGAGCGGAGCGAAGCGTTGGCGACGGTGTAGTCCTCGGGCGTCCAGTTTTTCCAGAGCTGCCACTGATCGCAGCAGCACCAGCCGACCATGACGAGGATGCCGTTTTTGTCGGCGAGACGGAAGAAATCCCGGCTGGCCATCTTGCCTTCGAGGCGGATGGTGTTGAGGTTGAGGTCACGCACCAGGCGGAACTGCCGGCGTAGCTTCGCGGGATTGCGGCGGAGCATCATGTCCTGCGCCCAACCTCCGCCGCGGATGAGGATGCGTTTGCCGTTGACGCGGAAGAGGCGGTAGCCGGCGGGCGTGAGCTCGGAGGTGATCTGGCGGATGCCGAAGTGGACGCTCTGCTGGTCGGAAAGCTGGCCGCTGGTGCGGAAGCTCATGGTGAGGCGCTGGAGGTGTGGTGTGCCCATCTGGCGCGGCCACCAGAGCTGCGGGTTGTGGATGCGGAGCTGCGGGAATTTGTCCGGAGCGAAGGCGATGCTGCGCTCCTGATGGGGAGCGAGCTGGACGGATTGCTGGAAGGTGACGCCGGCGGCTGATCCGGAAAGCGTGCCCGCGACGGGATGAGAGGTGGCGTTGCGCAGGTCGGCGTAGACGGTGAGGTCGGCGATGTGGAGGTTGCCGTCAGGAAAATGCGTGACGACCATGGGCGAACGCAGGGCAACGGGGCCGGTGGTGACGAGATCGACCTTGCCCCAGAGGCCCATGTTCTTATCGGGCGGCATGGGGTTCCAGTCCACCCAGGTGATGCCAAGGTCTTTGGGCGTGGGGGCAAAGGTTTCCACGGCGAGCACGTTGGTTTTGCCGGGGCGGAGGACGCCGGTGACGTCGATGTTGTAGACGCGGAAGGTACCGGCGATCTGCGACGAATCGGCGATCCTTTTGCCGTTGAGCCAGATGTTGGCGCGGTAATTGATGCCTCCGAAATGGAGCCAGTAGCGGCCATTCTTTCGCACCGGCGCGGTGAAGGCGTCGCGATACCACCAGCCGCAGCGATAGGGGCTGTCC
>JAJZJJ010000005.1 GCA_021810175.1 Acidobacteriota bacterium
GAAGCAAACGCGGGAGCGGTTTGTGCGGGATCCTTTCGCCTCGCTGGACGAGGTGGACGCCCGCATTTACCGAAGCGGCGACCTTGCGCGGATGAATGTTGCGGGTGATCTGGAATTCATGGGCCGTGCCGACTCGCAGGTGAAGCTGCGCGGATTCCGCATCGAGCTGGGCGAAATCGAAGCGGCCATGGTGGAGGCTGACAGCGCGATTCTCGCCGCGGCATGCCGCATATGGCATGATGAGACGCAAAACGCCGATCAGCTGGTGGGCTACATCGTGGCACGCGAGGGCAGCCAGCCGGACGAAGAGAATCTGCGCGCGTATCTGCGGAGCCATCTGCCCCACTACATGGTGCCGGCAGCGATTGAGACGCTGGCGGAGATGCCTGTGCTGCCGAGTGGAAAACTCAATCGCGCGGCGCTGCCGGCGCCGCAGCCCGCGGCAGCAAAAGAGACGCTTCCCGCGCACCGGCCGCTGACTCCCACAGAACTGAGCATCGCGGGAACGTGGAAGACTGCGCTGGGTGTTTCCTCCGTCTTGCCGGACGATGACTTCTTTCTCGATCTCGGCGGAGACTCTCTGCGGGTGGCGCGCATGGTCTCGGAACTGCGTGCGCTCCCGAAGTTCGCCGCGATATCTGTGGCTGACGTCTACGATCATCCGACCCTTGCTTCGCTGGCCGCCGCCGTGGATGCGGCCGGGGGACAAGTTTATCGGCAGCGCCCCGAACCGGTAGCGCCGGGTGCGCGCCGCCAGCGGGAAGCGACGGAAGGCAGGCGCTATGTGCTTGCGGGGCTCGCCCAGTCGGTGTCGCTCTACTTCATGTTCGGGATGGGCGCGGTTGAATGGATCACCCCGTATCTGCTTTACCTGTTGCTGGTCCGGGACGCGCATTCGCCACTCGTAGCGGCGGTTTGGGCCGCGGCAAGCGCCGCAGCGATCTTTCCCGTCTTTCTGCTGGTGGCCCTGGCCGCCAAATGGCTGCTGCTAGGAAGGATTCGCCCGGGCCGGTATCCGCTTTGGGGCTGGTACTACCTGCGATGGTGGTTTGTACAGAATATGGCCGGGATGGTGCCGCTGGATTACCTCGGTGGCACCCCGCTGCTTCCCTACCTCTACCGACTGTTCGGTGTCAGGGTGGGGAAAGATGTGCATTTGGCCAGCGATGGTATCGCGGCCTTCGATCTGATTTCCATCGGCGATGGCTCCAGCGTGAGCGATGAGTCCTCCCTGGCCGGCTTTACGGTGGAGGATGGGGAACTGATTATCGGCGAGGTGAAGATAGGGCGCAGGTGTTTTGTTGGCGGCCGCGCCGTGCTTGGTCCGGATACCGTCATGGAAGACGGTGCGCGGCTCGAAGACCTGTCTCTGCTCCCTTCCGGAGCGCGCATTCCCGCGGGAGAGACGTGGGCTGGCTCGCCGGCCCGGCGGGTTATTCATCCAGTCGTGGATATGCCGCCGGCGGTAGCGTGCCGTCCCGTGCGCAGGTTTGCCGCCAGTTTCCTCTATGTGGCTCTGGCGCTGGCGTTTCCCATCATGCTGCTGACGGCCATATTGCCGGGCATGATTCTGCTGCTTCGGATAGATCTATTCGTTCATCCCCTGCGCTATTTTGCGGCAGCGCCTGTGGTGGGCGCCTCTTTCGTCCTTCTGCTCATGGCCGAAGTAGTTGTGTTCAAGTGGCTGCTGGTGGGCCGGGTCCGCCCCGGCGTATACCGGGTCGATAGCGCTTTTTATCTGCGCTACTGGTGCGTGGAGCAGTTGCGCTCGCTCAGCCTCGACCTGTTGGGTCCGCTGCATTCCACGCTCTATCTCGCGCCCTGGTACCGTGCGCTGGGCGCCCGGCTGGGGCGCTTCGTCGAGGTGTCAACCGCAACCTCCACATCGCCCGATCTGCTGGAGATCGACGATGGAGGAACCGTGGCCGACGAGGCTTCGCTGGGAACGCCACACATCGAGGGCGGCTGGATGAAAGTGATGCCGACCCGTCTGGGGCGGCGCGCATTTGTGGGCAATAGCGGAATGCTTCCGGGCGGCTCCACGCTGGGCGAGGGTTCGCTCATCGGTGTTCTGTCCATGGCCCCCGCGGCGGATCAGGCAGCCATGCCGCATCGCTCCTGGCTCGGCTCCCCGCCCATCCTGCTGCCTCGCCGCCAGGTGTGTGCCGATTTCGGCGATCAGCGCACTTATACTCCGCCACGCAGACTCCGCCTGGCCCGCGCGGCATTCGAACTGCTGCGCGTCACCCTGCCGCCGGCGGGCTTCATCATCGTTGCCGCCATTGTGATTGAATCGGCGCTCATGCTGCTGCCCCGTTTCGGAATACCCGCGACTCTTCTGCTTTTGCCCCTGATCTACGGCGTCACCTGTGTTGCCGTGCTGCTCGGAGTCGCGCTCGTCAAGTGGAGCGTCATTGGGCGCTTCCGCCCGTTCGTCCGGCCCCTGTGGAGCAACTTTATCTGGCGCCTGGAACTGCAGAACGCTCTCTACGAATTTCTCGCTACGCCTCTCGTCCTGGATTTTCTGCGGGGCACGCCGTTTATTTCCTGGTATCTGCGGCTGCTGGGGGCACGAATCGGGTCGCGTGTATATGTGGGCACAACTGGATTTCTGGAGTTCGATCTGACCTCCATCGGCGACCGGACGGCTCTCAACGAGGACTGCATCCTCCAGACCCATCTCTTTGAGGACCGCATTCAAAAGGCCTCGGAAGTTCACGTCGGCGCCGACTGCAAAGTCGGATCGGATTCGGTGGTTCTCTACGACTCGAAGATGGAGGACGGCGCGCGCCTGGAAGATCTGTCGCTGCTGATGAAGGGAGAAACCCTTCTGGGGCGAACCACATGGGTGGGGATTCCAGCGGAACGAGCTGACGGAAGGTCGATTTGCCTGCCGCGTGATTAGAAGGCGCGCGGGAAGCCTGAAATTCCAGCGGATTCAGTAGCTGTTTCCAATCTGCCCGCATGCGAGTGAGCCATTATCGGTCACTCCTTGCCTCTCTGCCATTTTGGCGACTTTGTCGCCGTACCGCCGGCACTGGATATCCGCGAAGATCGTGGCAGGCCGAGGACGGACCCGCGCGATCGACGCGCACCACTCTACGCCATATCGGCAGAAGCCGGCAAAACTTAAGAGTCCTTGCGGAACCGGGCGATTCGGGTCGGGTCGCTCCTCACATTTATCCAGCAGTTTCCGATATTTGAATTGGGCCCCGATATCCCGATGGTGCTTGCGTGGCCAGTGGCCGGTAAGGGCAGCGGAGCAGCTGCATCATGAAGGAGCTGAGATGTCCACCGACGGAGAGTTGCCGCAGGTTCATATTGATCCGGGCGAATCGCATCTGATCCGCCAGCCGGGGATACTGCGCACGCTGCTGGGGTCATGTGTGGGGATTACGTTCTGGGTGGAGCGGCTGCGCATTGGCGCGCTGTGCCATCCGATGCTGCCCGCATTTCCGACGCAGCAGGCCGCGGCGATTCCGCGGGCGGCAGGGCTGCGTTATGTGGATTTCGCCATTCTCGACATGGCAGCACAGCTGGACGCGCTGGGGGCGGCGCGAAGCGAAGTGGAGGTAAAGATTTTCGGAGGCGCGGATGTGCTGGATGTGGGCCGACACCATTCCCGGCCGACGGTGGGGAGGCTGAACGGGGAAGTTGCTGTGAGCGTGCTGCGCGCCGAGGGGTATAAGGTAGCCGCGTCCAGCCTTGGGGGCAGGGAAGGCGTGCACATTCAGTTCAACACCCTGAGCGGCGAGGTGCTGCTGCGCCGCTTTGGCCGGCTGCGCAAGGCGAGCTGCCACCATCATTCCGACCTGGCCACCTGCCATCGCTGATGAAGGGAACCGAAGGAACCGCGGCCGCCATTGAGATTTGGGCTACACGATCCGAGGGCAAGCGGAAGCGTGGCCGGAGGCGGTAATCTGGTTTGCAACGGGAAGGGAAGTGCGGAGGGAAGATGAAGGTTCTTTTTATCGGTGGCACCGGAATTATCAGTACAGCCTGCACGAAGCTTGCCGCAGAGCGAGGCATCGATTTGACTCTGCTGCGGCGCGGCCAGCGAACTGCAAGCATTCCGAACGCTGTCCGCACCATGGTCGCCGATATTGCCGATGAGGCAGCTGTGAGGAGCGCGCTTGCCAGCGAGAAGTTCGACGCAGTTGTCGACTGGATTGCATTTACTGGGGCCGATGTGGAACGGGACATCCGCCTGTTTCGCGATCACACCGACCAGTATGTCTTTATCAGCTCAGCGAGTGCTTATCAGAAGCCGGCGGGCGATTATCTCATTTCGGAGTCAACGCCGCTCGCCAATCCGTACTGGCAATACTCGCGCGACAAGATTGCCTGCGAGGAGCGGCTGATGCAGGAGTACCGCGGGTCCGGCTTTCCCGTCACGATTGTGCGTCCATCCCTGACTTACGGAGATACGCAGATCGTTCTGGCGGTCAACAGCTGGCAGAGGTCTTATACGGTGATCGACCGCATGCGGCGGGGAAAGAAGGTAATCGTTCCCGGGGATGGATCGTCGCTGTGGGTTATTACGCATAACAGCGATTTTGCTCAGGGGCTGATCGGCCTGCTCGGCCATCGCCAGGCAATCGGACATGCGTTCCATATCACCAGCGATGAAGTTCTCAGCTGGGATCAGATCTACACGATCACAGGACGCGCGGCCGGTGTTGAACCGCAGCTGGTGCACATCGCTTCGGATTTTCTGGGTGCGTGCGTGCCGGATCTGGTCGGAAGCCTCACGGGGGACAAATCGGCGAGCGTGGTCTTCGATAACAGCAAGATCAAACGCTTTGTTCCGGGCTACAGCGCCAGGGTTCCATATGCCGAAGGAGTCGAGCGGACGATTGCCTGGTTCGATGGCGCAGCTGAGCGACGGGCGATCGACGAACAGGCAAACGCCGACTGGGACAAGATCATTGCTGGGTATGAACGAGGCCTGGAAGCCACTGTACGCAGCCTGCATCGCTAATGCGCGCGGATCATGCCGTGGCAGGAGCTTCCATTCTCAGAGTTACTTTCTGGCCGGGCAGCATGGGCACGGTCAGCGGTATGCACTCGAACCCAGGAACGAGATTGAAACTGCGCTCTGAGGGGATTGGCTCAAAAGCCGGGCCGCCGGTTTGAATCACAAGCTGCCCGGCGGGTTTGGCGATGCGCACGATGTCGACGCCTGGTTGCCCCATTTTGTCTGAGGCGCGTGCGATGACCGGCAGGATGAAACGAATTCCCGCCGGGGCAGATTCATCTATGGAAGCCGTGATTTCGATGCCGGAGGCATCGAGCCGGTATTGCAGCATATAGAGCACATCGCCACTGGACGGGGATTCGCGGGAAGCGGACAGCAGGCGTCCGTGCGCCTGGAAAACTATCTGTCCGTCACGCTGCCGGGCCGTCAGCATGGCAGCATAATCGGTATCGCTGGAATAAGTCTCACGCGCAAGCTGGAACTCAATGCGGGGGGTGAGCGGCATGTGGGGAAGATCGCGGTATGACTGCTGATTGTTCAGCTCAACCATCTCGTAGCGGGTCATGCTGGCTGTGAGGACGGGACCGAGGCTTCGATGGAAGAGGACGCCGAGCGAACCGCCCGAGACATGGCCGCCCATCCGCCTGGGAGCGACCTTCTCATAGTCGCAGTCGTAGGCGGTGACGGTGGCACGCCAGTCGCCGACAGCGGCCAGATGGGTGTCGATGACCGGGTAACTGCGGAGGCCGTAGGGTTCGTCGCGCGGCAGCCTGAGGCGTTCCGCCGGGAGGGGATCGGGGCAACGGTCGAGGACGGCAGCCAGTGCTTTGGCGTGGGTAAAGGTGTGATGGATGCAGGGGAAGTCTGTGTGGACGAAGTAATCGGGGCCGCCATAGAGCAGGCCGTTGTGGGTGCAGGCTCTCATTAACTCCAGATTGCGGAGAGCGGCCTCTTTGAAGCGCAGGTCGGACTGCCCGAGCATGATGAACCCGGGATGGCAGCCGTCGGTCGTGCGGCTTCCCCACCAGCTCCATTTGTAGTTGCGCGTGCCCCAGCTGTTATCCCAGGCCCCGTCGGGCAGCATGAATTCGAGCGCCGTGCGCATCGCGGCGACCACCTGATTCAGGACCGCGGAGTCGTTCGCCAGCACCGCGTACATGCCCAGCGAAGGCAGCGATTCCTCGACGTCGTAACCCAGGTCGACGGGCCGGCAGCCCTTCGGGCTGAGCTTGCGCTGCGGATGCCCCTCCCCGAAGAGGATGCCGGAAGGCGTGAAGAAGTCCAGTGAGGCATGGGCCAGTTCGCGGGCGCGGTCGAAGTAGCGATGTTCTTCCAGCACCTGGCCACAAAGAAAGAACGCAAGCGAGGAAGAAACCGGGTAGTTGATATTGCCGGTTTCGATGGTGATGTAGCCGTGGAGGAATTTAGCGGCGGCCCTGAGGCGAGCGGTCCATTGCCTGCGTGTGGCCGGGTCGAGGAGCGACCCATGGTGATGAAGGCTTTCCGCGAGGGCAATCGTATGAAAGACGGTGATGCCCTTCCAGGAACTGAGGGTCACATCGTTGATCCAGCTACCGTCGCGTTGGCTCACTTGGCGTTCGGACCAGTCGTGCACCTGAAGCGCGGCGCGCAGGTAGCGGTCGTCGCCGGTGGCGCTCGCCATGCGGAGGAGCGGATAAATGGCCTCGCCGCATCGACCATGGATCACGACGCAGGAGGGGCACAGAAATCCTCCATGGGTGGCAGGATCGTCCTGGGAAACCTGGTGAGTCAGCAGAGCGTCGCACCAGTGGTGAAGAAGGTCGGCATAGGGATTTCCATGCTGTCCGCTGGAGTGGATCGGACGAGCCGATGCGGCGGTTGAGCCATACGCGGCCGGCACAACAGCGGCGGCGGACTGGACGGCAGCCATACGGAGGAAATCCCGGCGATTCAGTGGTGACGCTGGAGCTTTGCGCATAATCCCTCTGGAACGAAGTTAAGGCGACTGGGCTGAAACCGACTCGCACGCGCAGCAGAGTACCTGATCCGAAAAGCCGGAACGGTAGCTCGCCGACCGCGCGACAAGCGAAAGGCCGCCAGAGGAACGATGAAGGTTGTACCGAGACGAATGTGTTCATCGAGCACTGGCATGATTTGGTGGACGGGCAGGCGATTCAGTTTACCTATGCGGTGAGTCGATTGGCCACCTCGCCGCAGCCAGCGCGATATTCACTTGCTGCCGCAACTTCGAGCGCGCGGATCAGATTGCAGCGTAATGGCGTACGGGGGCGAGGGCACGCATCTAATTCCTTTGGGGAATTTCAGAGCGCCGGACACGCGGACGAGGAGTGGGCCGAGCCAATATGCAAATTGTTGAGGAGTGCAATGCGGCAAAGCAACCCGGGCAGCAGGAATCTGATCAAGGTCCGTCCGCGGACGGCGAATACCCAAATCAGTCGCGGAAGAACGGCATTTATTTCCGAGCACAACGGCGAGGCCCATCCAGATCACGCCGCTGAAGGGCTTTACATCTACGACACGCGCGTGCTTAGCCGCTATGGATGGCGGATAAACGGGAAGCAGCCCGAGTTTAGCTGTGGCACGCCGGTGGAGCAATTTACGTGGATGGGGTATTACGTTCAGGCACCGGAAAACTGCAAAGAGACACCTCCGCACGAATGCAATCCCCTGCGGCAAACGCTGGAGCTGCGGTTGAGTCGGTCGGTTGGCGAAGGGATGCACGAGGATGTCCACCTGACGAACCATACGCAGATCACGACGGACGTAGTGCTGGAACTTGAGTTCGAACATGCTTTTGCCGCGCAGGACGAGGCAGAGAAGGGACGCCGACAATACGGCAATCTGGAACGGAAGTGGTCGCAGCCCGAAGCGGGCGTGTGGGAGCAGATGGCGGACTACCGAGCTGAGCACTTCTACAGTCATCAGGGGAACTCGGGAACGGCACATCTGCATCGTGGCATTCGGCTTCGCATCGCGAATGCGGGGACGCCGCCAGAAACGAGCGATCAGGGTGTGATTTTTCGCATTCGTCTTGCTCCCCACGAGGAGTGGCATGCGTGCCTGAGCTGGATAGCTTATGTAAACGGCGAACGACTGCCGATGACGGCGGAGTGTTCGCGAATCGATTCGGGAGAATGGGACAAACTGCGTACGCGCTTCCTGAGCAACGCGGCGTCGTTCGGCGTGCCGCATTCGGAGGATCTGTCGTCCCTCGTGCATCGTGTGCTGCAACGTTCGCGACTGGATCTTACGGATCTGCGCCTCTACGATCTGGATTCGCCGGGCGGAATCTCGGTGGCGGCCGGTGTACCTACCTACATTGAGGTATTCGGGCGCGATATGCAGGTGGCGTCGTGGCAAGGGGCAATGGTGAGTCCGGAGCTCCTGCGCGGGGCGCTGCATACGCTCAGCCAGCGGGCGGCAACGGAAGAGAATGAATGGCGCGACGCGCAGCCGGGACGCATTCCGCACGATCTGCACACCGACCCTCTTTCGCAGCTGAACTTCCGGCCCAAGGATCTCTACTACGGTTCGGTGACGAGCTGTTTCCTGCTGCCAGTCTCCGCTTCCGAACTGTGGCACTGGACGGGTGATCTCGATGCAGTTCGGCCATATGTCGAAGCGTGCATGGGGGCCTTGAACTGGGCCGACAAGTACAGTCTGGATGAGACGGGCTTCTACCGGTACAAGACCAACTCCGAGCAGGGGGTGAAGAACCAGGGATGGAAGGACTCGAAGGATGCCATTGTCTATCCCGACGGGTCGCAGGTGGAGGCGCCGATCGGAACGGCCGAGATGCAGGGATTTGCGTATGTCGCAAAGCTGCACTTTTCCGAATTGCTGTGGCGACTGGGTGATCTAGATGCGGCGCAGCGCCTGTTTACAGAAGCCGAGGAACTGAAGAAGCGGTTCAACGACAAGTTCTGGATGGAGGACGAGGCCTTCTACGCAATGGGAATCGGTCCCAAAGGTGAACTGATTCGTTCGATTGCTTCCGACGCAGGGCATTGTTTGCTGTCCGGCATTATCGACGAGTCACGGATTAAGCGCACCGCAGAGCGGATGATGCGAGAGGATCTGTTTTCGGGGTGGGGGCTTCGGACGCTGTCGTCCGAGCATCCGGCGTTCAACCCATTTTCCTATCACCGGGGTTCGGTATGGCCGGTGACCACGGCTGGTTTTGCCCTGGGGTTTAGCCGATACGGGCTCACCGGCGAGATGCAGCAACTGGCGAAGGCAATGTTTGAACTGGCAGGAGTGTGCGAACACGAGCGGCTGCCGGAGGTTGTGGCTGGCCATCAGCGCACGAGCGAGCAACCATTCCCGGGAATGTACATTCGAGCTGATTGGCCGCAGGCCTGGTCGGCGTCCGCGCCGTTCCTGATGCTGCAGGCGCTGCTGGGGGTCTACCCATATGCATCGGCGCACCTGCTGTTCGTCGATCCGCATCTGCCGGAGTGGCTGCCGGAGATCACGGTCGAACAGATGCGGGTGGGAAAGGCCACGGTGACACTGCGCTTCCGCCGTGACAGCCATGGGAGAACCGAGTATTCGATTCTGGACGTGGAGGGGCCGCTCCACGTCGTGCGGCAGCCCAGCCCCTGGTCGTTGACAGCGGGATGGGCTGAGCGAACGCAGGACATTGTTGAGAGCCTTGTGCCACATCGCAAGGCTGGTTAATGCGGCGGGTGGCGTGACGGCGGCGGGCCGCTGACGTTCGACAGCCTGGCCAACAGAGACTGAATCACACAACAGAGGAGGGAAGGGACCTATGCAAAACGAAACTGTGGTTATCACCGGGGCTTCAGCTGGGCTGGGGCGTGCGATTGCGCGAGAGTGGGGCAAGCGCGGAAGCAACGTTGTTCTGGTGGCGCGCGGAGAAAAAGGACTGGAAGGAGCCGCCGCGGAGGTGGAAAGCCTGGGGGGACACGCGCACATTGTGCCGACGGACGTGGCAGATGCCGATGCAGTGGAGCATGCAGCCGAAGAGGCCGAACGCCGCTTTGGGCCGATCGACATCTGGGTCAATAATGCGATGGCGACCGTTCTGGCGCCGGCGAAAGAGATGAAGCCAGAGGAGTACAAGCGAGCGACGGAAGTGACCTATCTCGGTGTGGTGTATGGCACGCTGGCCGCGCTGCGGCGCATGATGCCGCGGGATCGCGGAACGATTGTGCAGGTAGGATCTGCGTTGGCTTATCGCAGCATTCCACTCCAGTCAGCGTATTGCGGAGCCAAGCACGCGATTCTTGGCTTTACGGATTCTCTGCGGTGCGAACTGCTGCACGACAAGAGCAATGTGCACCTGACGATGGTGCAGATGCCGGCCATGAATACCACGCAGTTCGGGTGGGTGCGGAACAAAATGGAGCACAAATCGCAGCCGGTTCCTCCGATTTTCGAGCCTGAAGTTGGCGCTCGCGCCGTGTACTGGGCGGCTCATCACAACCGGCGGGAGGTGTATGTCGGGGCCTCGTCGGTGGGAGCCATTGTGGGAAATAGGATCGCACCTGGGCTGCTGGACAAGTATCTGGGGAAGAGCGGCTATAAGTCACAGCAAACAGGGCAACGGGAAGATCCGACCAGACCGGACAACCTATTCACTCCGGTGGACGGGTCCGAAGATAGGGGGGCACACGGACACTTCGACGACCGGTCCAATGGGCACAGCGTGCAGCTTTGGGCCGACCTGCATAGACGCTCACTCGGGATTGGGGCCGCAGTTGCGGCAGCGGTGACCGGCGCAATCCTGTACCGGAACCGCGCGGCATAGATTGAGGCCAGCTGGACTCGCCATTCGCCGGGGATAGCGTTCATGAGCTGTCCCCGCGGTGGACTTGTGCTTCTGCATCTGCGAATGCAAACCGTTTGCGTGCCGGCGGCGTGCGCTTTTCGTAAAACAGTACCCGAACGACAAAAGAACAGGCGGATAAGAGTTATTTATCTCTTATAAGAATTAGTCAGTCTTCGGTGTTCCTGCGAAGGAAGAGAATGTAGGGCAGGGAAGTCACAGGAGAGCCTCACCATGAGCCAATCTGTTGAACCTGCCAGGGAGACAAAATCTCAGAAGGCTGAGCGGTTAAAAAGAGAGAAAAATCCGTGGCACGGACTGGAAGAAATTCGCCGATTTGCGCGAGAAGGACACGGCAGCATACCCGACGACTGGAAGGGAACTTATTTCAAGTGGTGGGGTATTTATAGTCAAGGCAATGGGCAGGGAGCATTCGGGGACGCTTCTGTTTACTTCATGCTGCGGATTGGGTTGCCAAACGGGATTGCGACCTCAGAACAACTGCGGGCGACTGGACGGCTGGCGAAGCGATTTGCGCGCAATCAGGCGGCGATCACGGTGCGACAGTCGCTGCAATTTCACTGGGTGGAGATCGAATCGGTACCTGACATTATCGAGTCGCTGGAAGGCGTGGGGCTCACGTGCAAGGGAACGAGCGGAGATTCGCTGCGCGGGGTGACGGGATGTCCGCTTTCGGGGTGTCTGGACGACGAACTGCTGGATACGAGACCGCTGGTGCGGCAAATCGCGAAAGAGCTTGCGGCCAATGCTGATTTTTACAATCTGCCGCGGAAGATCAAGGTGGCGGTGAGCGGATGCCCGTCCTGGTGCAGTCATCCGGAGATCAACGATCTTGGTCTGACGGCGGTGAGGAATGGAGAGCAGCTCGGATACTCGATTCGCGTGGGCGGGGGTCTTTCGCGCCAGCCTCATTTCGGCGTGAAATTGAATGCGTTTGTGCGCCAGGAGCAGGCTGCGGGTGTGGTGCGTGCGGTGATGGAGCTGTTTCGGCGCCAGGACGTGCTGCGCGAGAAGCGTGAAAGCGCACGGCTGAAGTACCTGTTTCTGAAGCATGGCTGGACGGGGGAAAGGTTTCTCGGAGAACTGGAGGAGATTCTCGGGTACAAGCTGGCGCCTGCGGTCGCGGAGGATGTGCCAGGAGCGGGAGCACGAGAGCATCTCGGAGTCCATCCGCAGAAGCAGAGGGGGAGATATGCGATCGGTATTCCTGTTCCGGGTGGAGTGCTGACAGGGGATCAGCTTATCGAGATTGCGAGGCTAGTGGAACTCTATGCCGGTGGAGAGGTCCGTTTCAGCGTGGGACAAAACATGCTGATTCCGCATGTGCCGGAGCAGTTCCGCGAAGCGTTTGCACGAGAACTGGAGGGAATCGGGCTGTCGCCTGAAGTCTCATCGTTTCGGACGGCGGTGGTGTCGTGTACGGGGAAAGAATTCTGCAAGATGGGAATTGCGGAGACGAAGGGGTTCTCTCGGCGGCTGATCGGAGAGATGGAACGCAGGATGCCGGGATTTTCGTCGGGGCTTAGCATTCATGTGACGGGCTGCAGTCATGGATGCGCGCATCACCATGTCTCGGATATCGGCCTGGAAGGGAGGAAGCTCAGGAAGGGCAGCGACGCCGTCGACGGGTTTGCCTTTCGGCTTGGCGGCTCACTGGGTGACAGAGCCATGCTGGGCAGAGCTGTCGGATATCAGTGCGCGACAGACGATGTTCCTGAAGCTATTGAGCGGCTTCTGAGGGGATACATGGAACGGCGCTTGCCCGGCGAGGCGCTGAGGTCGTTCCTGCAGCGTTCGAACAACGAGACTTTGTGTTCACTTCTGGCCGGAGTGGCGCAGTAGCGGGACCGATCGGGATCGAGGTCCGGATTTCATGCTGAAGGAAATTATCGTGGGCGGTTGCCGGGGGAGTTCCTGGCATTGGATATTCATCCGGCGTCGCCGGAAACGGCAATTCAGGGCGCACCGGACAGGCCGGCAGGGTTCGGCTGCGGGCTCCTCGGGCAATGCCAAAGGCGATGAAGCGTGACCTGTGGGGCGGGGCTATTCCAGTGGAAAAAATAAGGAGAGCTGAATTCGGAATCCAGCTCTCCTCGAGCGAGGTGTGTGGTTTTCGTGTTTAGTAGTTGAACCAGACGGCCGCGTAGACGGTGTTGTTGTCCGAGGCATTGCGGCCGGAGCCATCGTAGTTCGTGCCTGAGCCATTGAAGCGGCTGAAGCCGTTGTATGCCAGGGTCAGGTCAATATTTTGATCGGGCCAGTAGCTGCCTTCAAAAATATAGCCGGCGGTGTTCGGGCTGCCTGTGCGGCTTCCGGAGACTGCGGCAGGGGCGTAGAGAACCGAGTCGCTGCTGCCCGCCATGTTGAAATAGGAGGCAGTGACGTTGTACTTGCTGCCCCAGTAGTAGGTTGCATCCATGCGGCCCAGGTCAAGGGAATGACCTGACATGGCAGCGCCTCCGGCGGTGTAGGTTGCCTGCATATTAGAGCTTTCGTGGATATACGTGCCATGCAGGCTCAGCGTGTCGGCGCCAAAAGGGCGCTCATAGCTGAAATCGAATGAGGGATCCACATAGCGGTCGGCGGGACCGCTGATTGCGCCGGGGAAAGAGCGCATGTAGATTCCATAAGTCCCGACCTCCAGATAGCCCTTACCGACATTCTGCTGCCAGGCGAAGCGCCAATAGGGGGCCGCACCGCTGATGTTATAGCCAAATCCCGATCCGTCGGCGGGCGCGGAGCCTCCGGCGTGCTCGGAGCGGTAGAGGGAGATGTCGCCATAAAGGTGGTTGTTCCACATCGCATATCCGCCGATGCCTGCCACATCCTGCGCCAGCGCGCCATCGATGACGGGATCGGCAATGGAGCCGGGAGTCTGATCCGCCGAAACATACGGAAATCCCCAGGCCGGAGTGCTGTTCCAGAGATCTTCGAGGGTGGGGTTGTTGTTCAGAGTGACGCCGTAGTCGAGATCTTTGCCGTTGACCTTGACGCTATTCGCATAGCGAATGTCGGTGTTGTCCATGGTGAAGTGATCGCTCTGATGATCGTAGGTCGTCTGCGCAAAGACTCCGAAATGTTTGGCCATTGAGCCCGCCAGAAAGAGGCTGAGCTGCTGGGGGAATTCCACGGTGCCGTTCTGGGTGCCGGGCTGTGCTTTTTGCAGCACGGTGTCGGAAGCCTGGAACATCACAGCGAGAGGAAGGACGCGGAGCAACTGAAGCGTATTGCCGTCGCCGATGGTGTTGGCTTTGGTGTCGTTCACCAGCGTATAGCCGTGAAGTTTAAACCAGCGTCCGAAGGGCGTGAGCTCAGGTGGGTCGTAATGGCAGACATTGCAGGACAGGCCGGTCTGGCGGGCGAAACTGGGAAGGGCCCATGCGGAACCAGCAGATCCCAGGACCATAAGAGGGATCATCAGCTTAGCGGTGAGAGGTAATTTCATAAGTACTCCGTTGCGTGGGTGTTCCGTAAAACTCCGCGGAGACAACATCGTCAGAGCGGAGCCAGGAAATTGAATCCGGTTCAATCTGTGCGGGCTTTGAAGGCCCGTAGTGTGTTTGCGTCCGGCAAGCCGCGGGACACTCCTCATCCGCTGAAGCAGCAGTGCGGGGAGGTCGGATTGTGTCGCTGCGGTCATAAATTCTCCGAATCGCCCGCGCATCCCCCATGGCAACAGGAAATGCGCGAGCGGCAGGAGGCTAGCGGTTGTAGCGCAGCGCACGAATGTAGGCGATCAGCGCTTTCAGGTCCGACTGACTCAGGCTGACGGGTGGCATTCCGTGCGACTGCATGGCACTCGAAGGATGTTCGAGCAGGTGTTTGAGCATGTCGGGCGGCAGTTCCGAAGCGGTTGCGGTAAGAGATGGAGCTGCCGCGGTTCCCGCCATACCCCCATCGCCGTGACAGGTGGAGCATCTGGCCCTGAAGTAGACGCGCTGCCCCGCGACCTCTTCGGGGGTTAGCTTATGAGGCGGCAGGTGGTGTGCGGCGGTGGCGGCATTCCTGGCAGCAGCCTTTACGGGGTGCAACTGGGCTAGGTATGCCAGAAGGTTCGACAACTGCGAATCGGTAAAGGTGAAGGTGGGCATTCCGCCAGCCTTCATTTTGGCGTTGGGGTGACGAATGAGGTTCATCAACTGCTGATGCGAGAACTTATGGGTCACTCCGATGAGAGAGATGGCGAGGCGGGTGCCGACGCCATCCACTCCGTGGCAGGCGATGCAGCCGTGAGAGACAAAGATGTGCTCGCCCTGCAGCGCCGGGCCACTCAGCGTTGGTTCCGCGACCGGGCGAACACGCGCCGGTGCAGAAGCAGGGGCGGTGTTTGGCGCCTGGGCGGACGGCTGCGGCTGAGATGTTTGAGCCGAGGCGGACTTCGGAACTGTGAAGATCACCACGGCGGGCACTCCCGGAGCACGGTGCGCGGGAACGGGCATGGAGTTGAGGTAGGCCCAGAGGTTATGGGTCTGCTGTTGGGAAATGGGGGCGGGCGGCATGCCCTTGGCTGTCATCGCTGCATTCGGATGGTGGATGAGCGAGTTAAAGGTGGACTCGGAGAGGTAATGTCCGATGCCGGCCAGAGGCGGCGCCAGACGCGTGCCCTGTGCCGTGGGTCCATGGCAGGCCATGCAGGCGTGCTCTTCAAAGACCGCGCGGCCAGCTGTTGGATTTCCCGCCGCAGTCTGCGAGTTCGCCGTCGGAGCAGCAGTCTGCATGGCCGGCGGGCGCGGACCAGGAACGACTGCCGCCTTTGCCGGCGAGGCAGGGAGCGGAGCAGGAGATGCCGCAGGAGTGGCCGCATGATGCGCGGGCTCACGTGCTGGTGCCGCAGGATGACTCAGTGCGGGCTTCGCTACTGTGAAGATCACGACCGGAGGTACACCGGGGGCGCGATGCATCGGAGCCGGCATGGAATTGAGATAGGCCCAAAGCTGATGGGTCTGCTGAGGAGAGAGCGGCGCCGGAGGCATGCCCTTTGCTCGCATGGGAGCGTTCGGGTGATGAATGAGTGCACTGAAGGTTGATTCCGGCAGATAATGTCCAATACCAGCCAGAGGCGGGGCCACAGGTGTTCCCTGTGCTGTGGGACCATGGCAGGCCAGGCATGCGTGCTGCTGGAAGATCTGTTGGCCTTGCGCGATAAGAGCGGCATTGCCGCCGGGAACAGCCGCCTGGGAGGCGGTGGGAGCCGAGGTTCCGGCTCCAGCGGCGCGCTGTGAAGCATTCGGAGGAGGAGCAGCAGAGCCGGACAGAGGCGTGTTAGCAGCAGCCGGAGTCGGCGCGGGCGCCGCATTGAGAGCCGGCTGCACATTTTCCTCCGGAGTGCCGAGGGCTTTCAGATAGTCAATGAGCTGCTTGACCTCCGGAATCGGCAGACTGGGCGCTCCCGGCATTCCTGCCTTGAGCATGGCTGCGGGTGGATCGTGAATGATGCCGGTCAGCTGCGTGTCGGAGAATTTGTTTCCAATGCCGACCAGCGATGGCCCAACCGCGCCGCGGCCGCGGTCCCCGTGGCAGCCTGAGCAACCGTTTTGCTGGAACAGCGCTTTTCCACGCGCAACGTCCGGATTGTAAGTGGCCGGGGCGAGCAAATCGAGTGCGCCCGGCGCCTGGACAAAGGGCTCAAAGGGCGCCTTTGTATAGGCCTCCTCCTGTGCGGCCTGCGAAGCCAGCTGCCGGCGCACTGTCGGGCTTGCCATATCCTGGTAATGGCTGCGAAAGCCAAGGAAGATCAGGCCGCCAAAGACGATCGAAACCGCCAGAAGAGGGATGGGACGCCGCCAGGGACGCCGTTCCAGCTTGCGATCCAGGAAGGGCAGAAGAAAGAAGAGCAGGGCAAGAATGCCTGGTATGATGACCACACCGATCACGGTGGTCGGTCCTTCCCAGAACTTCAGCCATTCAAAGGCCGACAGGTAATACCACTCCGGCCGGGCGATGAAAGTTGTGGATGCGGGATTGGCGCGCGGCCCAAGCGTGACTGGCCTGAAATAAGACAGCAGCCCCAGGCCTGCCACAAGGAGCAGGGAGAAAGCCAGATCCATGAGGACCTGTTTGGGATAGAAGCTCTCGGGCGGGAGGGTCGGATGAACGGGATCCTCTTTGATGGGGCCCGCGGCGCCCGCCTTGCGGAACAAATAGATATGAACAGCGATGAAGGCAAAGATGAGGCCCGGAATGATAATGACGTGCGCCAGATAGAAGCGGGAAAGGGTGAGCGTGCCGATGGTCTCACCGCCACGCATCAGGTGCGACGTCCATGGCCCGATCAGAGGAATGGTGGAAATAATATTGGTTGCGACAGCAGTGGCAAAGTAAGCTTTCTGGTCCCAGGGCAGCAGGTAACCGGTGAAGCCCATGGCCAGCACGAGAACCGCCAGGACGCCGCCGGCGATCCACAGAAGTTCGCGTCTCCCTTTGTAGGCGCCCCAGAGAAATGTTTGCAGGAAGTGGAGGGCCAGAACGATGATCATCGCGCTGGCGCCGTAGACGTGCAGGCTCCTCAGAAATTCGCCCGCGGCAACTCGTTTTGTAATGTAGGCGACGGTTACATGGGCGTTCTGTGCGGAGGGTACGTAATAGAGCGCCAGGCAAAGTCCGGTAATGACCTGCGATATGAAAATAAAGAGGAGACCTGAGCCGAATACGTATGCCCAGCGTGCCCCGCCGGGGATGGGTTCATCGAGCGATACGCTCAGAAGCAGGTTCAGTCCGGTGCGGGTCTCCAGCCAGCCGCGGAACCTTTGCACGCGCGTCTTTGGAATGTCGTTCTGCGTCATTGGATCTCCTGGTGAGAGCTAGCTCACGACCTCCCGGTTGGGGACGTCTTCGCGAAAGTATTCAAAGTGAACGAGAAGGTCGCCTTCTTTTTGCTCCGTCGGCAAGGGGTCCATTCCTCTGCGCGCAGGTCCGGCAACGTGTTTGCCGGTTCTGCTAAAAACGCTGCCATGACAGGGGCACAGAAATTGATCTTTGGAACCACTCCACCGGACAGTGCATCCGAGATGAGGGCAAATCGAAGAGAGGATGCGTACCTTGCCGTCAGCGGTGCGCTCAACATAGACCGATTCGGTGGTTACCGTCTCCCGCCAGCCATCGAGCCTTCGGAAGGTGATCTCCTTTTTGACCGGGGGACTGCCGGCCGCGGGGAGTGAGTCGACAAGCCCGACCTTCGACCATTTGGACATCCCGCTGGAGGAGTAAAGGGGATATAAGACGTACCGCATAACGGGAACTGCCAGCAACGCGCTCATCGCGACGCCGCCAACCCCCAGAAGAGCTCCAAAAAATGAGCGTCTGCTAATGACAATGACTTCTCTGTTTTGTTCATCGCGGAAGGTTCCGTGAGGATGCTCCATATGTGCCCACCTATGGTGTTAACGTTCGTTGCAGTGCGGACAGCAGCGTGTGCGACACGCCTGCTGGCCGCGTGAATATCGCAGTGAATGCCTGGCCCGTGTTGCTGCTACTGCGTTGAGGAAGCTGAGTGGTGTTGCCGTGTACCCCGACGATTTGCCGGACCGGCGACTGCAGGAATGTTCACTCAGCGAGGATTCCTGTCCCAGGAGGCGCTTCGGCGCAAATATCAGATTCGGAGCATAGAAAAGGCCGTGTGCAGATGT
>JAJZJJ010000571.1 GCA_021810175.1 Acidobacteriota bacterium
CTAATGCATTTTCTGCATCCGCCGCACAAGGTTGCGATCCTGACGCCGGGCCTGGCTGCGACCAACGAAGGCATCATGCTGGGGATGCTGGCGATTGCCGTCTTCGCGATGTCGAGGATCGAATGCAAGCCATTCCTGTACTACGGGTATCAGGGACGCGCGCGGGCGGGGCGGTTCCTTTTCGGGCTGCTGTGGGGATTTGTAGCCATCACGGTGCTGGTTCTGACGCTGTGGAAGCTGGGGCTGGCCTCGCTGAGCGGGCCGACCCTGAATGAAGGTTCCGCGCTGCGATATGCGGTGGAGTGGGGCGGGATGTTTGTGATGGTGGGATTCTTCGAAGAGTCCTTCCTGCGCGGCTACCTGCAATACACGGTTGGACGAGGTCTGGGATTCTGGTGGGCGGCGCTGATGCTGTCGTTCCTGTTCGGCTTCGGGCATCACAGCAACCCGGGCGAGTCGCCGATTGGGCTGGTATCGGCTGGGGCGATCGGTTTGGTGTTCTGCGTGAGCCTCTGGTATACGGGCTCGCTGTGGTGGGCGGTTGGATTCCACGCGGCCTGGGACTGGGGGGAAACGTACTTCTACGGAACGGCGGACAGCGGCTTACAGGCGAAGGGGCATCTGCTGAACGAGCACGCGGTTGGCTCGATCCTGTGGAGCGGCGGGGCGACGGGGCCGGAGGGAAGCATTCTGATCCTGCCGCTGATCGCGATTATCGCGGCGCTGATGTTCCTGTGGTGGGGACGGCGGGAGCGGTCGCCATGGGCGGGAGCGGGCTGGAGGCCGCCGCGGGCCGAGAACCGGCCGCCAGAGGCTGAAATCACAACAGCCGGCAACTAGGCCGGCCTGGAGATGGACATGGAAAAAGGGCCGCCCGATGGCGGCCCTTTTTCGTGATGCGATGTGGACGGTAACCGGTTTAGCGGTGGTCCATGGGGACGTACTTGACCGGGTATTCCGGGCCGGTGTATTCGGCGCGAGGACGGATGAGGCGGTTGTCGTCGAGCTGCTCGATGATGTGGGCGGCCCATCCGGCGATGCGGCTGGTGGCGAAGATGGGCGTGAAGAGGTCGAGGTCGATGCCGAGGGTGGTGTAGGTGGAAGCGGAGTAGAAGTCAACGTTGGCGTTGAGCTTCTTCTCGTTCCTGACGTATTCCTCGATGCGGCGGGACATCTCGTACCACTGGGTATTGCCGGAGTCTTTGCTGAGTTGCTCGGACATGCGGCGGAGGTGGGTGGCGCGAGGATCCTCAGTGCGGTAAACGCGGTGGCCGAAGCCGAAGACCTTCTTCTTCTGGGCGAGGAGGCTCTTGACGTACTCGACTGGGTCGCCGCCGTCCTTGCCGATGGCGAAGAGCATCTTCATGACGGCTTCATTGGCGCCGCCATGGAGGGGGCCCTTGAGGGCTCCGATGGCGCCGGTGACGGCGGAGTGCATGTCAGAGAGTGTGCCGGCGATGACGCGAGCGGCGAAGGTGGAGGCATTCAGCTCGTGGTCGGCATGGAGGATGAGAGCGATGTCGAAGGTGCGCTCGGCGGCGGGGATGGGTTTCTCGCCGTGCAGCATCCAGAGGAAGTTGGCAGCGTGCGAGAGGGATGGATCCGGCTCGATCACTTCCTTGCCCTTGCGGATGCGATCGAAGGCGGCGACCAGCATGGGGAGCTGGGCGGTGAGTGCGAAAGCTTTGCGGATATTGGAGTCGTGATCGACGGCGTTTTCCGCGGGATCGTAGAAGCTGAGCATGGAGACCGCGGTGCGAATGGCTTCCATGGGGGTGCCGGATTTGGGCAGGGAGCGGAAGAGGCCGTAAATCTGGGTCGGAAGCCGCCGTGCTTCAGTGAGTTTGCGGGTGAACTCGTCGAGCTGCTGCCGATTGGGCAGCTTGCCGTACCAGAGCAGATAGGCGGTTTCCTCGAAGGTCGAGTGGTCCGCGAGTTCGTGAATGTCGATACCGCGATAGGCGAGAATGCCGGCATAGCCGTCGATCCAGCAGATGCCGGAGTTGGCCGCCACTACTCCTTCAAGTCCCTTGGTTACTGTCGCTGTTGCCATTACGCTGCCTTTTCCTCCGCTCCGGGATGCAAGAATCAATTCAATTGCGGGATGCGATGACCCCGCTGCGCGATGCAAAAGCAGGCACGCTCCCGTCTGCCGCGTGCACTGAATATCAAGCTTTCTTCTTATAGCTTACGCGAAAAACGGCTGTCACTTCGTCCGGCGCGGACGCAGAGAAAACTTGATTACGAAAGTGAGACGCGCGGAGCGAGGCGTGGGTGAGTCGGGTGGAGAAGATTCAGGAGGAAATGGCGGCAGGGAAGAAGCGAGCCGCACGAAATGGGGCGAGATCGATCTCGGGCTGGCGGCCAAGAATCCAGTGGCTGAGTGCGCGGGCGGTTCCGGGGCCGAGCAGGATGCCGTTTTTGAAGTGTCCGGTGGCGACCCAGCAGCGCTCGCCGGCGGTGTCGATGATGGGAAGATCGTCCTCGGAGCCGGGGCGCAGGCCGACCCATGTTTCGGCCACCTGTGCGTTCGTGAGGACCGGCCACAGGTCGTGAGCTTTTTCGAAGAGAGCCTGAATGCGCTCGGGGTGGACGGCTTTGTTGAAGCCTTCGTCCTCGAGGGTGGGGCCGATGGTGTAGCGATTGCCGCCGCGCGGAACGATGTAGACCTTTGGGGTGCGCAGGACGCATTCGGTCTGAAGAGGGCCGGGCAGCTCAGCGGTGAGCATGTGGCCCTTGCGGGGAGCGACGGGAAGGGCGCTGTCGAGGACGGGCGACCAGGCGCCGGTGGCATTGAGGAATGCTTCGGCCTCGAAGACGCCGGTTGGGGTTTCAATCTGAACGGCGTCCGCGCGATTGAGCACGCGAAGAACCGGTGTTTGCTCCAGCAGATGGATGCCGGCGGCTCTGGCCGCGCCGGGGAGGGCTTCGGCGAGATCCCAGGCGTCGAAGCTGCGTTCCTGCATGAGATAGAAATGCCAGCCATTCGGGTTGATGCCGGGGGCGAGCTCCTGGAGCTGCGGGGGGAGCAGCTCGGTGGCTCCGGCGGGGAGATGCTCGACGCCCTGGAGGGTGGTGGTGGTGCGGATGGGGATTCTGACGCCGGAGAGCTCCTCAATGCGGGCGAGAAATTCGGGATAGAGGGAGAGGCTGTAGCGGGCCAGGTTGTGGAGCTCGGGGGGATTTTCAGGATCGT
>JAJZJJ010000572.1 GCA_021810175.1 Acidobacteriota bacterium
GATCCCCACCGCCCGCAGCATCGCGATCATCAGCGTCGCCTTGTCCTTGCAGTCTCCGTACTGGCTCGCAAACACCGCCTCCGCCGTGTGCGGCTTCAGCCCTCCAATCCCCACTTCGATCCCCACGTACCGGATCTGCCGCTGCATGTACCGCGCGACTCCCTCCAGCTTGCTCATAAAGTCGCCCGTCCCCGCCGCCGCCTGTGCCGCCGCCGTAATATCCGGCCCGCCCTCGCTCTGCGGTGACGCCAGCCCGTAATACCACTGCCCGATCTGCGACCACAACGCCGCCCCCTCCGGCAGCGGCGTCGCCGAGTAGTCCACCGTCATCATTCCCGCCTGCGACAGCCACGCCGGCGCCAGCGCCACATCCGACAAATCGATCCCCGGAATATCCTTCAGCTCCCACCGCATCCCATTCGGAGCCACCGCCGTTCCCGCCACCGCCGCATGCCGCGCCCATCCCGGCCGCTCATGCCATCCCCCCGGCAAGTCGATCTCGAACACCGAATCCACCACTGGAATCGAGTGCTGAAAATCCCACAGCGCCTCGTTGTAATAGCTCGGCAGTTCCTTCGTGTACTCCCAAGCCACCACTCCCCCCGGATCGGCCCCCGGCGGCTGCGCCACCTCGTACCGGATGTCCTGATACAGCATCCCGTACGACGAATCCCCCGCCTCCACATAATCCGACTTCTTCATCGTGTAGTGGTGCCCGTCCGGTCCAATGCTCCACACATGGAACGACTCCACCTTCTCGTCGCCCCAGTAGTCCACCACCGGAACCGCGTGTCCACGTCCCTCCGGGCGCAGAATCTGCACCACTGCCCGGTACCGTTCCACCGCGCGCCCATTCGGCTGCACCGTCACCAGCCGGTCTTCCAGCAGATACACCGCTTTCGCATTCCGCCAGCTGCTGGGCAGCAGCCCGTGCGTTGCCGCTTGCGTCACCCACTCCGGCAGGCGCGTATTCCGCGCCCACGCCCCCGCGCTCGCCATCATCGCCAGCACTCCGCAGACCACTCCCCGACGCCACCCGCTCATCGCCCTCTTCCCCACCTCACGCACCCACCCATCCCTAACCGCTGGCCGCCTCATCCCGGCCGCCCCACCCCTAACGGCTGACCGCCTCACCCCTCTCCGGCCACTCACCCCATCCCGCCGCCCGTCCCGTTCTCCATCCCCTTCTTCACCTTCGTCAGCACCACCTGCTGCTGATCCTGCGCCGCCAGCTTCTGAAAGAACGCCTTCAGCTGCGGATAATCCGTCGCCTTATACAGCACATTTCCCAGCGCCAGCAGCCGCGCCTGCTGGTACACCTGCCCCGACCCCGCATACTTCGTGATGAACTCCGCGTTCTGCGGATACGGCAGCTGCTCGCTCGTCGGCACCGCATCCACCTTCAGCCCCGGCCCCAGAATCACCTTCACTCCATCCCGCACCAGCCGCGGATAATCCAGATCCACCGGATTCTGCCGCGTCCCTGCCACAAACAGCGGCTTCTCCTGCGCCTCAAAGAACGACCCCGGCACGATCACCTGCTTCCCCGCCTGGCTGCCCATCGTCCCGCTCACCTGCACCTCCGCCACCAGCGCCTGGCTCGGATCCGTCAGCCCCGTGAACGTCGTCCCCTGCACCCGCACGCTCGCCGGCACCTCCTGCTCCAGCTTGTTGCTGAACGCCTTCTCCGCAGCTTGCGCATCCTTCCGCAGCGCCCTGTGCCGCCACTGCAGCGCCACCGCTCCCGTCATCGCAATCCGCACCGTCCCCGTCATCGTCCCGTCCGCGTTCAAATGCAGCGTCGCCTGCCGGTCCACCACCGTGTCCTTATAGGTCGCCCCTGGCGTCAGCTGCGGCACCGCCCCGTGCCCATCCTGCCGCATCCCCAGCACCTGCTGATGCACCCACGCCAGCTTCCCAAATTCGCAGTAACGCTCTCCCGGATCGAAGTACGTCGGCTGCCCGTTCACCATCACCATCGCCAGCTCGTCTGTCAGTTGGCTCCAGTCCAGGTCGTCCGCGTTCAGCACACGCACATTCCGCTGCGGCACAATCATCGCCTCCGCATCCAGGCCCTCCGCCCGCGCCAGCGCAATAAACAGCCGCGTGATCTGGTTGCTCGTTCCCTGCTTCTCCGTCCACACATCCGCCGCGTCCCGAATGTGGATCCCTTTCGCCCTCTCCTCCTGCTGCGACAGCGCCCGCGTGTAGTCCGTGTTCGCCACCGTCATCACCGCCGCATAAATCTTTTCCAGCTTCTGCGCCGGCGTCGTCGCTCCTGCCGTAATCTGCGCCGCCGCCTGGCGAATCTGCGGCGTCACCGCCGCAAACGAATTCACCCGTCGCGACCACGCCTTCCCCGCACCCTTCCAGTAGTCCTTCGCCGAGTAATTCCCCGTGTAAAAGTAGTACAGCCGGTACGAATAACTCCCCAGTGGCGGCGAATACGGCTCGTCCGGAATCGCCGGCACATCCTTCACCACCAGATCCTCGCCCGCCGATGTGTCCTTGAACTTCGCTCCCGGCGGCAGCGAGGAATCGTACTGCAGCTTCGTCGCCAGCGTCAGCTTTCCTTCAGGATTCGGCACCAGAACATTCGGATAGGTATTGGGGCTCAGCTTTGCCGAAATAAACTGGTAGTGCGCCTTCTTCACAAACAGGTTCCTCTGCAGATTCCACTGCGGCGCCACCAGCCCCTCGATGCCGTGACTCAGCAGCACCCGGAACTGATACTCCAGCACGCTCCCCGTCTGCACATCCGGCAGACTGAACACCTTCGCCATCAGCCTCTCGCCGTTCTGCTTTTGCACCAGCTTGTCGTACGGCTTCCCCGTGAACGGAATCACCGTCCCGTCGCTGTGGATCGTCCGCCCCTCGATCGCCACAATATCCACCGCGCCCGCCGGATAGTAAATATGGATATCCCCATACCCGCGCCCGTCCGCCGTCAGCACCTTGATCGCCGCGTAAACCTGCTCGAAGTGCTCCGGCACATTCAGATCGTCGTCGTAGTTCAGATAAATCGCGTCCGCCCCCGGAGCCTTCGCCTCCGACGTCATCTTCAGCTCCGCCGCCGTCGGCTGCGTCCACTGCACCTGCCCGTACAGCGGCATCGCTGCCGCTAGTGGAAGACTGAGAGAAACCAGCCAGAAATTCCGCCGAAAGATACCAGCCATGGGTTAAGCCTCACGCAAA
>JAJZJJ010000573.1 GCA_021810175.1 Acidobacteriota bacterium
GCCCTGGCTCCAGCGCTACCTGCATCCGTCCACCCGCCGCGCCGCCCGGCACGTCCAGAGCTGCCGCGCCCCCGGCCTCACCCCGCCGCGCCTTCTCCGCAGTCAGGACCCCGCCTTCACCTCCGCCGCCCGCCGCGCCCACTACGAGGGCACCGTCGTCCTCGGCCTCACCATCGACACCTCCGGACAGCCCCAGCACATCGTCATCGTCCGCCCCCTCGGCATGGGCCTCGACGAAAGCGCCGTCGAAGCCGCCCGCCGCTTCCTCTACTCCCCCGCCCTCCGCAACGGCGACCCCGAAACCTGCCGCGCCGACGTCGACTTCACCTTCCAGCTCAACGGCTCCTGAACCCTCGCCCCCCAAAAGCAAAAGGGCATCCGAAGATGCCCTTCTCAAACCACCGCCGGCTCGCGCCTCTATACATCCATCACAGCGTCTTCAATCGCTCGGCGAACATTCCCCTCCGCCCGCGCCAGCCGCCGTACCGCCTCCGGCTTGTCCACATTCGCCTTCAGCATCACCAGCGCCACCGGCACGCTCCGTCCAGCGGACTTGATCACGTCCACCGCGCGGTCCCGGCTCACTTCGCACGCCCGCATCAGAATCCCGATGCCCCGCTCGATCAGCTTCGAATTATGCATATGCACGTTCACCATCAGGTTCTCGTACACATAGCCCAGCCGCGTCATCGCGCCTGTCGTGATCATGTTCGTGATCATCTTCTGCGCCGTCGCCGCCTTCAGCCGCGTCGATCCCGAGATCACCTCCGGACCCACCTCGGCCACGATCTCCGCATCCGCTACCTCGCCCAGCGGCGATCCCGGATTGCACGTGATGCACGCCGTCTTCGCGCCCAGCCCCTTCGCGTAGCGCACCGCCGAAACCACATACGGCGTCCGCCCGCTCGCCGACAGCCCGATCACCACATCCTTCCGCGATGGCCGCCGCCGCGCGATATCCCGCTGCCCCAGCTCTTCCGAATCCTCGTTCACCTCGACCGGCGACGCCAGTGCCTTCGGGCCGCCCGCCATGATGTACTGCACCGTCTGCGGGCTCGTCGAAAAATACGCCGGTATCTCGCACGCGTCCAGCGCCGCCAGCCGCCCGCTCGATCCCGCTCCCACGTAGATCAGCCGCCCGCCCTCGCGCAGCGAATGGGCCACCATGTCGATCACTTTCGCGATCTCAGGCAGCGCCTTCTTGACCGCATTGGCGACCTTCTGGTCTTCCTGGTTGATGATCCGCGCGATCTCCAGCGCCGAGCGCGTGTCCAGCCCTCGCGTGGCTTCGTTCGCTTTCTCCGTCAGCAGATCGTGAATACTGTTCCCGGGCCCGGCTGTACCGTTCTGAGCCTCGGCAGAAATGTCGGCGTGCGTCGATACTGTAGTGGCCATTTCGGTTTTTTTTCAGGGAATCCCTGATTAAGTCTAGCGCGCCACGACGCGCAGTGACGTCGATTTTCTCCCCAGGTTAAATTTTTATCCCCTGGCCATATCCCCGCCGCCGCCAGTCACTACCCGGTAAACCCTTACCAGACGTGCTCCCCCACATGCCCCTGCCCCTGCTCGATCCCCCGGATCTTCCCGTCCCGCATATGGATGATCCGGTCCGCAATCGACGCCGCCTCCGGATTGTGCGTAATCATCAGCACCGTCTGCTTAAACTCCCGGTTCGACTGCCGCAGCATGCTCAGCACCGCGTCCGAGTTCTCCGTGTCCAGATTCCCCGTCGGCTCGTCCGCCAGCACAATCGCCGGCTGCGTAATCAGCGCCCGCGCAATCGCCACCCGCTGCTGCTCCCCGCCCGAAAGCTCCGACGGCCGATGGTTCATCCGTGCCGAAATCGACAACAGATCGGTCAGCCGGTCGAGAAACGCCCGATCCATCGGCCGCTTCTGCCCCGCAATGTCCCACGCAATCTCGATGTTGTCCCGCGCCGAAAGCGTCGGCAGCAGATTGAACTTCTGGAACACAAACCCAATCCGCGCACGCCGCATCTGCGTCCGCTCCCCGTCGTCCAGCGCCGAAAAATCCACGCCCCCGATGAACACCTTGCCCGTCGTCGCCCGCGTCAGCCCTCCCAGCAGGTAAAACAACGTCGACTTACCGGAGCCCGACGGCCCCACAATGCTCACAAATTCCCCCGGCGCCACCGAAAACGTGGCGTCCTTCAGCGCCGGCACTTCCAGCTTGCCGGTGTGGTACGTTTTGCCGAGATTCTCGGCGCGGATCATCGGTTCAGTGGCTTCCACCCTTTGATTGTAAATGGATACGCCAGCCGCTCGTGCCGCGCCTCCGCCCTGGACCGGTTACGCGCGGCGCACCCTCCCCTCCGCACTCAGGTTCTCGGTGCCAGTTACCGCGGCCTGTTACCCTCGGATAACCATGAGCCTAAGTGGGCGGCTCAACCTCTCGGCGCGCCCTGGTGCATCAGTACACGCTTTCACTCCAAAGTTTTCTCTTTGCCGCCACTCTGGTTGCAGTTATCTCTCTCAGCGACTATCCTGGTCCCGATCGGTAATACGCTTCCCTGATAGCGCGAAACACGCCGCATCGGATCTCAAATGGGAGCCCGCGATGTTCAGACTTGTCCCTTGGACCACCCACGACCTGCTTCATGCCAGTGCCGTTCTCGCCCTGGCCGCTGCGCTTCCCTGCCTGGCGCAATCCACTACCTCCCATCCGAAGCCCCCCGCCAAAGCACCATCGTCCGCGCAGGGCACTTCCGCTCCGCCCACTTCTGCTCCCACCTCCTTCAGCAGGACCGTCAACGAGGTCAACCTCGACATGGTCGTCCGCAACCGCCGCGGCAAGCCCATCCTCGACCTCAAACCCACTCAACTGGTCGTCACCGACAACGGTCAGACCGTCCATCTCAAAGACCTGCACCTCGTCACCAACGCCGACGAGTCCCACCGCATCACCTTCGTCTTCGACCGCCTCTATCCCGGAGCCGCCAAAGCCTCCCGCAAAATCGCTGACCGCATCCTCCGATCGCTGCCCGGCTTCAAACCGCCGCGCAAAGGCAGATCACGCCGCAAAAACGAGCAGCCTGCCGATGCCAGGCCGCTGCCCAAAGTCCGCTATTCCTTCGCCGTCATGCAGTTCAACGGCCGCCTCCGCCTCGTCTCCCGCTACACCTCCAACCGCAAGGCTCTGGAGCAGACCATCGACCAGATCACCTCCTCAGC
>JAJZJJ010000574.1 GCA_021810175.1 Acidobacteriota bacterium
TTTGCGTCTGCGGCGCGACAAGATTATCTTTCTCGGTACGCCGATCGACGATAAGATTGCGAACCTGGTGATAGCGCAGTTACTATTTCTCTCTGGCGAAGACCCGGAGAAGGATATCCAGCTGTACATTAATTCGCCGGGCGGGTCGATTACGGCCGGGCTGGCCATTTACGACACGATGCAGTTCATCCGCAACGATGTTGTGACGTACTGCATTGGGCAGGCGGCGAGCATGGGAGCATTTCTGCTGATGGCGGGCACGGCGGGCAAGCGGTTCGCGCTGCCGAATTCGCGGATTCTGATCCATCAGCCGTCGATGGGAGGTCTGGCGGGCCAGGCGACGGACATCGACATCCATGCGCGGGAGATTATTCGGATTCGCGAGATCACGAACCGGCTGATGGCGAAGCACACGGGGCAGAGCCTGGAGAAGATCGAGCGGGACGTGGAGCGGGACTTTATTATGAACGCTCCGCAGGCAAGGGAATACGGGATTATCGATGAAATTATCGATCGTCCGCGAGGCAACCAGTAACCAGGGAAAAGGGCGGGCCGCAGTAACACTATCGAGCAGTAACGCTGCCGAACCGTTGAAGGAGTAGCCGGAAATATGAAGACGCGTACGGGATCGGATGAAGCACTTCGCTGTTCGTTCTGCCACAAATCGCAGGACGCGGTGGCTAAGTTAATTTCTTCGCCAAGCGATTATCCGCGTGCTTATATCTGCGACGAATGTGTGGCGGTGTGCAATTCCATTTTGGAAGACGACCGCACGGAAGCAGCCACCGGGGCCGCGCCCACCCATTTGCCGAAACCGCAGGAAGTGAAGGCGTTTCTGGACGAGTATGTGATCGGCCAGGAGCAGACGAAGAAGAAGCTGGCGGTGGCGGTCTACAACCACTACAAGCGGGTGCAGATGAATCGCACGCGCGGCACGGATGTGGAGCTGGCCAAGTCCAACATTCTGCTGGTGGGACCGACGGGCAGCGGCAAGACGCTGCTGGCTCATACGCTGGCGAAGATGCTGGATGTGCCGTTCGCCATTGTGGACGCCACGACGCTGACCGAGGCGGGCTATGTGGGCGAGGATGTGGAGAACATCATCCTGAAGCTGCTGCAGGCGGCGGACGGGGATGTGGCGCGGGCGCAGACGGGGATCATCTACATCGACGAGATCGACAAGATCGGGCGGAAGGACGAGAATCCTTCGATCACCCGGGATGTTTCCGGCGAAGGCGTGCAGCAGGCGCTGCTGAAGATACTGGAAGGGACGGTGGCGAACGTGCCTCCGCAGGGAGGGCGCAAGCATCCGCACCAGGAGTTCACGCCGGTGGACACGACGAACATACTGTTCATCTGCGGAGGCGCATTTGTTGGGCTGGAGCGGGTGGTGGCGCGGCGCGTGGGCAAGAAGGCGCTGGGCTTCAAGGCGCTTTCCGAGAAGGAAATCGAGCCGGGCGGGGGAGTGATCCGCGCGCAGCGGGATACGGAGCTGCTGCGGCAGTCGGAGCCACAGGATCTGATCAAGTTCGGGCTGATTCCGGAGTTTGTAGGACGGCTGCCGGTGATCGGCATTCTGGATGAGCTGGACGAGGCGGCGCTGGTGGAGATTCTGACCAAGCCGCGGAACGCGATCCTGAAGCAGTACCAGAAGCTGTTCGACTATGAAGGTGTGAAGCTTGGGTTTACGGAAGATGCCACCCGGGCAATCGCTCAGGAAGCGCTGCTGAGAAAAGTGGGAGCGCGCGGGCTGCGCATGATCCTTGAGGAACTGATGCTGGATCTGATGTATCACCTTCCGAGCAACAAGAAGGTCAAAGAGATGGAGATTGAGGCGGAGATGGTCCGGAACCGCAATCTCTCCATGATGTTGCTGGACAAGGCTGGATAGCACCGACAGCACCTCACATTCTGAAATCGGTACGATCTCTTCCCCGGAAGCCGCAGCGGCTTCCGGGATGCGTTACTCTTTCTTTAAGAGCGCGCTCCCCTGTCGATACCGCAAGCGGCAGCCGCGAAAGGAACCTTGTGAGCCAATCCTCCAAAGAGAACCGGGAACGGAACGATCTTCGCAAGCTTCCCATGATGCCCATTCGGGACATGGTGATATTCCCCTACATGATGACGCCGTTCGTGGTGGGCCGCGAGTCGAGTGTGCGGGCGCTGGAAGAAGCACTGAACGGAGAGCGCAAGATCTTTCTGGCGACGCAGCACGACGCGCGGGTGGACGAGCCGCGTCCGGACGAGATCTTCGAAGTCGGGACGGTCGGGAATATCGTGCAGAGCGTCCGCATGCCGGACGGAAACATTAAAGTGCTGGTTGAGGGAGTGGAGCGGGCCCGAGCGGTGGAGATCAGCGATGCGGACGGGTTCTTCGTGGCCACGGTGAAGATGGCCAAGCCGACGGAGGAGGCCACGCCGCAGGTGGAGCAGCTGGTGCAGCGGGTGACATCGCTGTTCGAGCAGTACGTGAAGCTGCAGCAGTCGCTGAATGTGGAGACGGTGGCGGCGGCGATCCGCACGGATGAGCCGGCGCGGCTGGCGGATACGATTGCGGCGAATCTGCAGCTGGAGGTTCCGGACAAGCAGGAGCTGCTGGATATTTTCGATCTGTCGGACCGGCTGCTGAAGATTGCCGATGTGCTCGATATCGAGATTGAGAAGCTGAACATGGACCGCAGCATCCAGTCGCGAGTGAAGCGGCAGATGGAGCGGGCACAGAAAGAGTATTACCTCAACGAGAAGATTAAGGCGATCCAGAAGGAGCTGGGGCGCGGCGAGAAGAGCGAATTCGACGAGCTGCGGAAGAAGATCGAGACGGCGGGCATGCCGAAGGATGTGCTGGAGAAGGCGGTCCAGGAGCTGAAGAAGCTGGAGGCGATGCCGCCGATGTCGGCGGAGTCGACGGTGTCGCGGAACTATCTGGACTGGCTGCTGGCCGTGCCGTGGAAGAAGAAGTCGAAGGAGACGCGGAGCATCGACCATGCCGAGAAGGTGCTGAACGAGGACCACTACGGCCTGGAGAAGATCAAGGAGCGGATTCTGGAGTTCCTGGCGGTGCGCCAACTGGTGAAGAATCCGAAGGGATCGATTTTGTGCTTCGTCGGGCCTCCGGGCGTCGGCAAGACCTCGCTGGGGATGTCGATTGCGCAGGCGACGGGGCGGAAATTCGTGCGGATGTCG
>JAJZJJ010000575.1 GCA_021810175.1 Acidobacteriota bacterium
TCCCGCGCAGGGCACAGCACGCCCTGCGCGGGATCGGGGGTTAGTTGTCGCTGTGAACCTGGGAAATATCCGCCACCGTGAGCAAATAGTTGTCGGAGGTGTCCCGGAGCAGGTAGCCGTGCATTTCGAGGGAGGTGCCCGCCGCCAGCGAAGTGAATCCGGAAGCGGTCAGCGAATCCTCGTACTGCGTTTGCGCGCTGGTGGAGGCCATGAGCGTTGTCAGCGACTCGTAAATGGTGAGGTATGACTCTTTCGGCAGCTGGAGCGTGAAGGTGTATGTCGGAGCTGTACCCTGCGGAGCCGCGGCGAGAGTGCCGGAGAGGCTTTCCGGCGCCAGATCGACTTCCTGCGCCGCGATGGACTGGCCGGCGCCCGCCATGCCAATCACCTGAACGGACTGTCCGGGGAAGATTTCCGCATTGGTGAACGCCGTCGCGAGAATGCCATCCTGGATGGCCTCCTGATCGACGCCGTAGACCGTGGACGAGGAAAGAGATACGGTCATCGCCGCTGTCGAAGACATATCCCCGAAATCCTCGCGCGGGACGAAGGTGAACGAGGTGACGTTGCCGCTGCCGTCGGTGGAGACCGCGGTGACGATGCCACGGCCGCCGCCCTGCGAGCTGTCCATGGACTTGCCGTCCATCGAGGAGGAGATCATGGTGGCGACCAGCGATCCGTCGGTCTGCACCAGGCCGTGGACGGTGACGATGGAGCCCTGCTGGATGCTGCCGGCGGAGGTATTCGCCGAGAACTGGGTGGATGAGTTGATGGCGAAGGTGGACTGAGCACCGGTTCCGGCCGACTGGACCGTGATGGAGGTGGAACTGATGGTAACAACCGATCCGGTGACTTCCACTTCGCGTGCGGCGGCATTCTCGCTTTCAATGGAAGCGGCTGCCGAGGTAATGGCTGGGGTGAAGGTCAGAGTGGAGCCGGTCAGGTCGAAGGACTGAGCGAGGTTGAAATTCAGGCTCAGGTGAACGTCGTGGCCCTGAGAGACCGTCAGCGCCGGATTCAGGGCGACCGTGTCGCTCGCCGAGGTAACGGTCGCCGTGCCGTTCACCGCGGCGCCAGTGGAATCGAGATAAGTGACGGTGGCCGAAGCGATCGTGACGTTGACCGCGTTGTAGGTCCCGGCGGGGACGTCTTCGGTCTCCAGCGGTTCCTGAATGGCGCCGAGACTGGATAACTCAATGGTGCGCGGGTTAGACAGGACAGTAACAGCGGACCCGCCGCCGGAAGGCGTGAGGGAGATCGAGGAGATGGTCACTTTCGCTGAAAGGATGTTGGTCAGAGGTGCGTCGCCGACGGTGACAACCATCGCCGGATTGGCTGTTCCGCCGGTTCCGGTGGTGGCGCCGGATCCCTGGCCGCAGCCAGCGATCGCAAGAGCCGCGAGACCCGATAGAGCCAAAGCGGCTGCGCAAGGGAGAAGCTGGTTCTTCATGGGTTACTCCTTTGGGGGAAAGCGCAGTTTCCGCAGCTAATGTAGCTCACACTGATCTGAATTATGTTGGTTCCAGGATGAAGAATTTGTCATTCATTGCGTGCGGAAGCTACTTTCCTAACTGAAGCTGTAAAGGTTACATGCTTCGTTACACGCTCGTGCAAAAACTGCACAGCGCGGTCGCATGCGGGCTGCTCGAACCGGGCGGCTCGCATGGAGAAGGCCATCTTCCGGCACCGGGAAACGAGGGCTGGAGAGCCGATGTTTTGGCTCGGGGCGGCGGGCGGAATCCCGGTGAAGTTGTAACAGTGGTTGATTGGAGTTGCGCTGTTGTAGCGAAGCGAGGATGCGGGGCAGTCGTTGCGATGGTTGCCCCGCGTCGCTTCGCTGCTCAGTAGACGTCGCGCAGGTAGCGCTTCTGCTTCTTCATCCCGGCGAGGAATTCCTGGGCGTACTCGGGGCCGCGGCCGCTGTGGGTGGCGACGGCTTCGAGGAGAGCGGCTTCGACGTCGGGCGCCATCTTCTGGGAGTCGCCGCAGACGTAGAAATAAGCGCCCTGGTCGAGCCAGCGCCACAGTTCAGTGGAGTTCTCACGGATGCGGTCCTGGACGTAAATCTTGAATGCCTGATCGCGGGAGAAGGCGGTGTCGAGCCGCTGCAGGGTGCCGTCGTTCTGCCAGGCCTCGAATTCCTCGCGGTAGAGGAAATCCTGGGCGTAGCGCTGGTCGCCAAAGAAGAGCCACATGGGCCAGGTTCCCAGGCCGGCCTGCTTCTGCTGCAGATAGGCGCGGAAGGGAGCGACGCCGGTTCCGGGACCAACCATGATGACGGGAACGCCGGGGTCGGGCGGCAGGCGGAAGAGGTTATTGGAATGAATGAAGAGGGGCAGGGTGCAGCCGGCCGGGGCGCGCTCGCCGATCTGCCCGGAGCAGACGCCCCAGTGGCAGCGGCCGAAGCTCTCGTATTTCACCACGCGGACGGTGAGGTGAACGGTATCCGGATAAAGCGCCTGGCTGGAGGAGATGGAGTAGAGGCGCGGAGCAAGGCGGGGAAGGAGCTTAAAGAGCTGCTGCGGGCTTTCCAGATCGCAGGGGGCGAAGTCGAGCAGATCGAGGAATTCGCGCCCCCAGAGCCATTTTTCGAGCTTGTCCTTATTGCCCGGCTCGATGAGCGCGAGGAGCTCGGGATGGCCGGAATGTTTGGCCCAGGCGCGCAGAGTGGTGCCGGAGACTTTGCCGATCATGAGCCAGTGAGTGAGGGCCGCGGTCACATCGAGGGGCTTGCCGTAGAAATCCACCACCGGTTCGCTGCCGGTGAAGCGCAGGCGGCGGAGGATTTCCGCGACGGCCGGAGCGGGATTCTGCGGCTGGATACCGGCGGAGTCGCCGGGCAGGTACTCGATGCCGGAGTCGCCGAGAGCCAGCTCGATGTGGCGGGTTTCCTTCTCCGAGCCGGAACCGGTGAGCAGACGATTGACTGTCACCAGAGCGGGATAGGGGTTGTTGCGGTTGTAAACGGAATGAGCAGATGTGGCTTCCAGCGTTCCGACGCTCTCAGGCTGCATGCGGCTGCTGTCCCCCTTGCTTTGGACCAGTTATTGTACGGCTTCATTGACGCCATCGACGATATGCAGATGAAAGAAGAAGTGGCTGTGATGCGGCTCACAACCGCGCGAAGGGAGCAGTGTGCCCGCGATTCTTCCGTACTGTTTAGGTAAACACGTGAGGCGTACC
>JAJZJJ010000576.1 GCA_021810175.1 Acidobacteriota bacterium
GGGATCACGCGCCGGTGGTGGGCAAGGCGAAGAACCAGGTGGCGAGCATTGCGTCCACCGGGTTCGGGCTGACGGCACTTTGCATTGCGCACAAGCGCGGCTATCTGCCGGCGGCGGAGTGCGAGGCGCGGGTGGAGAAGACGCTGCGGTTCCTGGTGGAGGAATGCCCGCAGGTGCATGGGTTTCTCTACCACTTCATCAACACGGAGACGGCAGCGCGGGAGTACAAGTGCGAAGTTTCGTCGATTGACACGGCGCTGCTGCTGTGCGGAGTGCTGACGGCGCGGCAGTATTTTGCGGGGAATCGCAAAATCGAGGGATACGCGACGCAATTTTACGAACGCGTGGACTGGCAATGGATGATGAACGGCGGGGATACGCTGTCGATGGGGTGGCATCCGGAGACGGGGTTTATCAAAGCGCGTTGGAACATGTATTCCGAGCTGATGGCGATGTGCCTGATGGCGATCGGGTCGCCGACGCATCCGGTACCGGCCAGCATGTGGGAGAAGATTGCGCGGCCGCGGCTGAATTACGGCGGGATCGACTACATCACGAACATGCACGCGCCGCTGTTCATCCACCAGTACGCACATGCGTGGGTGGATTTTCGCGGGCAGCGGGACCAGTACGCGAATTACTTTACGAACTCGATCGAGGCGACGCGGGCGCACCAGTTGTGGTGCCTGGTGGAGGGCCGGAAGTTTCCGTGGATGGACGAGAACCTGTGGGGGATTACGGCGTCGGATACGCAGAGCGGATACAACGTGCGGGGCGGTCCGCCGACGATGGGTGATGTGGATGGGACGGTGGTTCCGACCGCGTGCGGCGGCTCGCTGGTGTTCTTGCCGGACGAGTGCGCGCATGTGCTGCTGTACATGCGGGAGAAGTATCCGGAGAGCTGGACGCGGTATGGATTTGTGGATGCATTTCAGCCGCAGGCGGGATGGTATGCGCCGGATGTGCTGGGAATCGACCAGGGCCCGATGGTGCTGATGGCGGAGAATCTGCGCACCGGATTCGTGTGGGAGTACTTCATGCGGAATCGCGAGATTGTGCAGGCGATGAAGGCGGTGGGCTTCCGGCCGGATCGGGATGCGGACCTCGAAGTGCTGTAGTCACGGGACGGCGTGCTCACAGGGAGTGCGCCGTTTCACCGCGAGCTACTTTGAGGAACGGGCTGGTTTGTCCGCGCGGCGCGCAGTGGAGTGGCGCTGCATAAAGGTGGGCATGACGAGGATGGACTGCGGCGCGGACGCGGGGTTGCCATCGCGGATGAGGCGCAGCAGGTTGACGGCGGCAGCACTGCCCATGTCATAGAGCGGCTGGCGCACGGTGGTGAGGCCGGGGCGAATGGTGGCCGCGGCGGGAATGTCGTCAAAGCCGACGACGGAGACGTCACGCGGGACGTGCAGACCGGCTTCGTGAAGCGCGGCGATGGCGCCGATGGCGGAGACGTCGTTGAAGGAAAAGACGGCGGTGAAGGGTTTGCCGCGCGAGAGCAGCGTGCGTGTGGCCTGATGGCCGGGTTCGGCTCCGGGGAGGACACCTTCGAGCTGTACGACAAGCTGAGGATCGATGGGAATGTCGAGTTCAGCGCAGACTTTGCGGATGGCGTTCCAGCGTGCTGCGGTATCGGAGCTGAAGCTCTGGCCTTTGATGAAGGCGATGCGGCGATGGCCGAGCGCGGAAAGGTGATTGAGCGCGTAGCGTGCGGCGGTGAGGTGATCGAGCTCGATGGCGACGACGCCGTTGCGGTGCTTGTGGCTGGAGACAGCGACGACGGGGACGGGAAGATCTTCTTCGATGGGTGTATCGACGGCGATAATGCCTTCCACAGCACGAGAGAGCAGCAGGCGCGGGTAGCCCTTGAGCAGGTCCGGGCGATGGCGGTGGCTGACGACGAAGTAGAAGTATTTTTCCTGGAGCAGGGCGTCTTCGATGCCGCCGAGGACAGCGGAGGCATAGCCTTCGCTGATTTCCGGAACCATGACGCCGACGGTGAAGCTGCGCTTGTTCCGCAACTGGCGCGCGACGGCGTTGGGCTCATAGTTGAAGAGCGCGGCAGCCTGAAGAATGCGCTTCTGCGTTTCCGGCGCGATGCGGTATTCGTCTCCGGAATCGTTCATGACGCGGGAGACGGTGCTTTGCGAGAGGCCGAGGTGAGCGGCGAGCTCCTTGAGCTTGATGCTGCCGTTGGTCGAGGCGCTGGTGGAAGCCGGTGTTGTCGCCCGTTTTCCTGTTTCCTTTTTCATTCCCCTTGCGATTGCCGAGTACCTCCAGGGCTGGGCTGTTGTGGAACGCCACCGGGATTATCGCGTACGCTACGCCGCGCCGCGGAGCAAACCATCCCGCTACGTATTTGATGATCCACGCCGGTAGCACATGAATCAACCCCCTCGGGCCGGGCGATGCAAGAAACTCCGCTACCACCCTCGCCGGGAGTGAATCTAAGGGAATTAACGCGGAAGGGTCGCGGTTGCCGGAGGGGACTTGACAGTTGTATCTCCCAACGAGCAACATCCTAGACGCAGCACAACCGTTTGCGCAAGTGTGCACAACCGGTTGCGCTGGAAACAGACAGTTAAGCCGATAGAAGCCCCGGCGCGATAGAAAGCCGCAAACAGGGAGAGGTCGCGCTGCACGGGGTCATTTTGAGTTTTTGATCAGGAGGTTAGGTATGCACAGTTTCATGCATGGCGCCAGGAAGTGCGATGAGCAAAACCTGAGCGGCCGGATATTCAACAGAACGTTGCGCGCGATGCAGGCAGCAGGCCTGCTGGCGTTGGTGCTGTTCGCGCTGACGCCCGCGCTGCACGCGCAATACCGCGCGTCGCTGCGCGGCACGGTGACGGATCCGTCGGGCGCGGTGGTTCCCGACGCGCACGTGACGCTCACGGACAAGGAAACCGGGAGAGTGAGAACCACGACGGCAAACGCAAGCGGCGTTTATACCTTCAATGCGCTGCCGCCGAATCATTTCTCGCTGGCGGTGGATCATGCCGGATTCCAGAAGAAAGTGATCAGCGATCTGGTGATCATTCCGGAACAGGCGAACGAACTGAACGTGGCGCTGGAGATCGGCCAGGTACAGCAGACGGTGACGGTATCCGGGGTGACCTCGGCGCTGAACACGGATACGGCTTCGGTTTCGCAGACGATCACG
>JAJZJJ010000577.1 GCA_021810175.1 Acidobacteriota bacterium
ATTTGATTCCCATGTCTCTGAGTTGGTCGAGCGTAGCCATGTCATAGGCCCAGTCGTAGACGGCGCGGGCACGGACGGCCCGCCGATGGGCGAGTTGTTCTCGCCATTTTTTCTGTCGATCGGGCGACAACCCGGGCGGCATGGTTTCATCCACGCGCGGCGGCAGCGCGAATGCGGACTCGATATAGCCGACGCGGAGCGTACGCCAGTCGAAATTGGCGTCCCAGTTGAACGCGGCGTTCCTCACGCTGAGATCCTGCCCATCGGGACCGTAGATGGCGCTCATGACCAGGGCGCAATCGTCCGCCGAGTGGCAGATGGGGCCCAGTTTGTCCATGGTCCAGGAAAGCGCCATGGCTCCCGTGCGGGGCACAAATCCAAAGGTGGGCCGCAGGCCGGTCACGCCGCAGCGGGTGGAAGGCGAGGAGATGGAGCCGAGAGTTTCCGAGCCAATGGAAAAGACGACGCATCCGGCGGCGGTTGCCGATGCCGGCCCGGCGGAAGATCCGCTGGAACCCTGATGACGGTTCCATGGATTGAGGGTTTGGCCACCGAACCACTTATCTCCCATGGCCAGAGCGCCCAGGCTCAACTTCGCGATCAGGACGGCGCCGGCGGCATCGAGGCGCTGGACGACGGTGGCATCCTGGTCGATCATTTGGTGCTCGAAACCTCCCGCGCCCCAGGTGGTGGGATAGCCTTTCACGGCGAGCAAGTCCTTCGCGCCCCACGGAAGGCCATGCAGCGGGCCGCGGTATTTTCCAGCGGCAATCTCGGCGTCGGCGGCCCTGGCCTGGGCCATAGCGCGTTCTTCTGTCAGCGTGACGAGGAAGTGCAATTCTGGATCGAAGCGACGAATACGATCGATATACATTTCCGTTAATGCGACGGACGTCACTTTTCCGGTCCGTACGTATTCGGCAAGGCGTGGGATGGTGGCGAACGCCAGCTCGTCGAGGTTGGTGGGAGCTTTTCCGACGCTGGGGGGATTGCCATACATGGGCGCTTCTCGCTGGGTATTGACGGTCGCGTCAGGAGGAAGCGGATCGAATACGTAGGCGGGGGGGATGCTGTTGGGCAGATGGAGCGCGCGGATGGGCGGATAACTGTCGCGCTGCTGGTTGAGCGCATCGAGCATCATGGGAATTTGATCGGGCGCGATGGGAACGCCGGCAAGCTCGGCGGCTTGTTCGACCATCTCGGGCGTGATCTTGGGCGGAGCGGAGGCGGCGGGCGCAGCCTGGCTTGGCGTGGTCTGGGCCTGCGCGGCGATCGCGTAGAGAGCTCCCGGCAGCAGTGTCGAGGCAAAGCCAAACTGCGAACATACGGCAAGAAATCGGCGACGATCGAGCATGATGCCGAACTGTATCACAATCGGCGCGAGGGTCTGCATTTTTTCCGGACGGAACCGGAGAGCGCGGCGTGTTTCCGCGTCGATGGAACAGTTCTTCTTGAGGGACAAAGCATGTGCGGCCATGGCTTCGGGCCAGGGTGGCTGCGTGTGCGATCTAGCGGGCGAAGAGAAGGCGGCTGGCGGAGCGGATTGGACCCATCACCCGATCGGCGCCGACCAAATCGAATTCCAGCCACCATACGGGCAGTACATAGACTACGGCGGAGAGAATGGCGACAAATAGCAGGTGAGGATAGGTCGGACGCAGCCAGAAGCGCGTGATCAGCAGGGGCAGGACCAGACATGCGGCGCAGCGGAGGCCGGTACGCAGATAGACGAGAGCAGTGGCGCGCACGCTGATGTGGAGAAGACGTTCGACGACGATGGGCTGAATGATCCCGCGAAAAACGATGCTGGGAATCAGCGTGCCGATGGCGACGCCCAGCATTCCAAACGGCCGTGCCAGGAGGAGGCTGAGAACGAGGTTGGCGAGCGCCTCGCTGATATTGAGGGCGGCATAGGCTTTCTGGTGCAGGCTGGCATAGAGAGCATTGACGGAGGTGGCTTGCGAAGTCTCCAGGAAGACCGCGACGGAAAGAATGACGATGACCCGGTAGACGTCGGTGAATGCGGCACCCATCCAGAGGGTAACGAAATCCCGGGACCAGGCGATCATGCCGAAGAGAATAAAGGCGGAGCTGACCAGGGCCACGCGAGTTCCAGAGAAGAAGCTGCGCTCAAACCCGCCATGATCGCTGACACTTTTCTGCATACTGAGGACGGGCATCAGCACGCCTATGATGGAGTCGATTCCGTCCATGTAATACATCACCAACGTGGTGCCGATGCTGTAGTGGGTGACCGCCGTCAGGCCGACAAAGAATGAGACCGTCAGCGTGTCGGTCTGGAAGCGGATGCGGTCGGCAATTTGCCCGATGAGTACGGGCCCGCCGAAGCTGAAGAGTTTCCGCGCCGTGCTTCGTTTCCAACGCGGCCAGGCAAAAATCTTGAGGAACGGAAACTCGCGATGGACCTTCCATATGACGATGGCGTTGGCTGGAATCGCGGTAAAGACGCTGAGCCAGGCCAGGGCAACGACGCCGTAGTGCGCGTTGAGCACAAGGACGGTTCCAAGGGCGCGCAAGACGCCGGAGAGAATCAGGACCCATGCGGTGACGTCGAAATGCTGGCCGGCATTCAGGGTTCCGAAGGGAACCCGCATCCCGAAGCTGGATGCCGTACTGAGGCCGACGATGAGAAGAACGATGGCCAGTTCACGGCTATGCGAGTAGTGCAGGAAATAGACGCCCGCGGCAAGCGCGATGGTGACAGCCAGGAGGACCAGGGCCACCGCTACAAAAATGAGCAAGGCAGCGCCGTAGATGTTGCGCGCTTCTTCATGGTCCTCGCGCCCGAAGGCATAGGCCATGTGGGTGAAAATGGCGCCGGACAGGCCGAGATCGAGGAAGCTGTAGTAGCCGATGAACGTCATCGCAATGGCCCAGATGCCGTATTGTTCGGCCCCCAGCCTGTGGACGGTGAACGGCATGATGAAGAAGCCGATGATGGCCAGGCTCACCATTCGGAGCACACGGCTGCCGGAACCTCGGACGAGCTTTTTGAGAGAAAAATGCTTGCGATGTTCTAGCTTTGGAACAGTGGATACCACAGCAGTGAAGCTCCCGGTCGAGGAGTGAAGGTACAGATGTCACCCTGTACGATGCATGTGGCTGGCCAAAGCCGAGGGGAGGGGAAACCGCC
>JAJZJJ010000578.1 GCA_021810175.1 Acidobacteriota bacterium
ATTGCCGCGCAGTTGCAGGCGAAAGGGATTCTCGTGGTGGAGGACCTGCTGTTGCATCTGCCGTTCCGGTATGAGGACCGGGAAAATCCCCGGGCGCTGATCGATTTGATGCCGGGCGAGATGGCGAGCGTGATTGCCGAGGTGCGCGGCACGGTGCTGTTGAAGACGCGAAGCATGCCCATTTTTGAGATGACGGTGGGACAGGGCACGAGTTCGATGAAGTGCATGTGGTTCCACGGGACCTACCTGAAGGACCGGTTCAGGGCGGGCCAGACGGTGGCGCTGTTTGGGAAGGTAGAGCCGTCACGATCAACCAAGAATTTCAAGATGATACAGCCGCAGTTTGAAGTATTACGCGAAGGGCTGACGGACGCCGAGGATGGGCTGATTGAGGTGGGACGGATTACGCCGGTGTATGAGTCGCTGGGCGGGAGCCAGCTTTCGTCGAGATGGATCCGGCGGGTGATTTTCCACGTGCTCCGGGATTTGGAGGGGCGGATCCCGGAGACGCTGCCGCGTGTGCTGGTGGAGCGGCTGGGGCTGCCGTCGCGCGAGGAGGCGCTGCGACTGGTGCATTTCCCGGCATCGGGAACTTCGATGAGCACGTTGCAGGCAGCGGCGACGCCGGCACACCGCAGGCTGATTTTTGAGGAGCTGTTTTACCTGGAGCTGGGGCTGGAACTGAAGCGGAGGAAATTCCACGAGCGGCTGGGCACAGGGTTTGTGGCGGACGAGCGGGTGAGGGGTGCGCTGCGGGCGATTCTGCCGTTTCATCCCACGGGGGCGCAGAAGCGGGCGCTGGGCGAGATTGTGGGCGATATGCGCGAGGCGCGGCCGATGCGGCGACTGCTGCAGGGCGATGTGGGTTCGGGCAAGACGATTGTAGCGCTGCAAGCGATGGTGATTGCGATTGAGAACGGCTACCAGGCGGCACTGATGGCACCGACGGAGATTCTGGCGACGCAGCACTATCTTGCGGCACGGCGGCTGCTGGAGCGGTCGAAAAAGCGGTACCGGGTGCTGCTGCTGACGGGTTCGCTGGATGAAGACACGAAGCGGGTGAACCGGGGGAAGATTTATCGGGGCGAGGCGGACCTGGTGATTGGCACGCACGCGCTGATTGAAGAGAAGGTGGAGTTTCAAAAGCTGGGGCTGGTGGTGGTGGACGAGCAGCACCGGTTCGGGGTGCTGCAGCGCTTCCGCCTGATGAAGAAGCCGAACCAGGCAGAGCCCGATGTGCTGGCGATGACGGCAACGCCGATTCCGAGGACACTGGCGCTTTCTCTGTATGGTGATCTGGACCTGAGCGTGATCGATGAGTTGCCGCCGGGGCGAACGCCGATTGTCACGAAGCAGGTTCCGGAGGAGCGCGCGGACGAGGTTTGGGCGTTTGTACGGCAGCAGGTGGGTGAAGGAAGACAGGCGTACGTGGTGTATCCGGTGATTGAGGGGCCCAAGGATGACCAGCCGGAGCTGGATTTTCCGAACGAGGATGAGGAAGAAACTGCAGGCTCCTCCGCTGCGCGCGTGCCGCGCCCCGGTCAGGATGACAACAGCAAGAAGAAGGCTGGCGTAAAGGTATCCGCGAAGACGACGGCGAAGGCTGGTGGGAGGGCTAAGAAGGCGTCCTTGTTTCCGAAGACGCCGCTGCGGTCGGCGACCGATATGTATGAGGCTCTGAGGATGGGCGCGCTGGAGGGGTTACGGCTGGGGCTGCTGCACGGGCGGCTGAGCGCGGACGAGAAGGATGTGGTGATGCGGCGCTTCCAGCGGGGCGAGATCGATGTGCTGATTGCGACGACGGTGATTGAGGTGGGCGTGGATGTGCCGAATGCGTCGGTGATGGTGGTGGAGCATGCGGAGCGGTTCGGGCTGGCGCAGTTGCACCAGTTGCGCGGGCGCGTGGGGCGCGGCGCTGCGAAGTCATATTGCCTGCTGGTAACGGGTAAGAGGATTTCTCCACAGGGCGAGGAACGGCTGGCGGCGATGGTGCGGACGCAGGATGGATTCGAGCTGGCGGAGCTGGATTTGCAGTTGCGTGGGCCGGGCGAGTTTTTTGGAACGCGGCAGGCGGGGCTGCCGGACTTCAGGGTAGCGAATCTGCTGCGGGACCGGGAGTTGCTGGAGTTGTCGAAGAAGGTAGCCGCGCAGTTTGTGAAGAGTCCGGAGGGGACGGAAGCGGAGCGGGCTCTGGTGCGGCGGCGGCTGCAGGAGGCGTGGCAGCGGCGGTATGGGCTGAGCGAGGCGTGAGGACTGGCCTGTTGCTTCGTTCCATCAAGGTGAAATTGAGTTGCCAGAGGGCAACTTGAAGAGGGTGATGAGATGGAAGATCTGAGATATTTGCGAGCGCCGGTACAATTGGAGCGGATTGTCGAGAAGACCCAAGCGGTGGAATTCCCGATGGCTTCGGAGTCGCTGCTGGGCGCGCTGCTGCAAACGCTGGCGGCGTCAAAGCCGGGTGGACGGATTCTGGAGCTTGGCACGGGGACCGGGATTTCCACGGCGTGGCTGTTGAGCGGGATGAGCGAGGATGCGACGCTGGTTTCAGTGGACACGGATGAGCGGGTGCAGGGTATTGCGGCCGAGTGCCTGGGCGATGATGGGCGGCTTTCGCTGGTGATCTCCGATGGGATGGAGTTTCTGAATAAGCAGGCAACGGAGAGTTTCGACCTGGTATTTGCGGATGCGGTGCCCGGAAAATATGAGGGCTGCGAGCATGCGCTGGCGGTGGTGAAGCCCGGCGGATTTTATGTGATTGACGACATGCTTCCGCAGCCAAACTGGCCGGAGGGGCATGCGGCGAAGATTCCGGTGTTGATGGATGTGTTGGCCGGTCGCACAGATTTCACGCTCGTGCCGATGGTTTGGACTAGCGGAGTGGTGGTGGCGGTGCGGCGCGCTTGATTCGGGTGAAGGCGGCTTCGGCGCAAGTTGGAGCGCCAGCGGATGGAAAGATTCTGCATCGGTGGGGGCGGAGGGGTTATCTGAATAAAAGCGCGGTAAATTTTGCGCGTGGGGCTCGATGGGGCCTCGGTTTGTGATACGTTGCGAATTGTGCGCTTATTTTTGACGGAAAGCGCGATCAGCACCCCCTCCGGAGGAATTAGAAATTGGGTAAAAGCATGGTTCCGAAGCGCCTATTTTTCACAAAGG
>JAJZJJ010000579.1 GCA_021810175.1 Acidobacteriota bacterium
CGCTTTCCCCCACGGCATAGGTGAAGGCCCGATCCAGCGGTACCGGGACAGCGACATCGCAATATGCAGGCATCGGTCTTCCCGGAGACTACCGCAAATCGGCTTCCTGAGCGACGGGTAGCTCCCCTGAATCCTCACTTGTCCTCGTTCATCTCTTAAGAACGTCCATGGAGGGACAGCATGGCAGTAGAGAAAATTGCATTCATCACCGGCGGCAACAAGGGGATTGGGCTGGAAACGGCGCGTCAGCTCGGCAAACTCGGCATCGACGTAGTCATCGGATCGCGCGATCCGGAAAAGGGCAAGGCCGCAGCGCAGAAACTACAGGCTGAAGGCATCCACGCCGACGCCATCCAGTTCGACGTTACCCGCCAGGCCGACTACCAGGCCGTCTACGACTATTTCAGCCAGCGTTACGGACGGCTGGATATCCTGGTCAATAACGCTGGCATTTCTCGCGAATCCTTTGGGCCGAACACGACGAGCACCATCTCGCCGGAGGATCTTCAGGCCACCTTCGACACGAATTTCTTTGGGGTGATCCAGCTGACGCAGACACTGCTGCCGCTGATCCGCAAATCCGCGGCGGGACGCATCGTGAACCTTTCGAGCATTCTGGGCTCGCTGACGCTTCATGCGACACCCGGCTCGCCGATTTACGAGGCGAAATCGTTCGCCTACAACGCTTCCAAGGCCGCGCTCAATTCTTTCACCATCCATCTGGCGCACGATCTGCGCGATACCCCGATCAAGGTCAACTCCGCGCATCCGGGCTGGGTGAAAACGGACATGGGCACGGAGGCCGCGCCGATGGAGATTCCCGACGGAGCCAAAACCAGCGTCCGGCTGGCGACGCTGCCGGCTGATGGTCCCACGGGCGGCTACTTTCATATGGGCGATACTCTCCCCTGGTAAAGCGCACCTGAGGCGACGGGCCGAATTGGGCGAATTTCAGTGCAGCATTTCCGGGGGATTCCGGCGAAAGCGGGCGTCGATGGGCTGGCGTCCGCTGTAGCCGTCCTCGATGCGATGCCAGAAGGCAATGCGGGGCTCGCCTCGCTTCCAGCAGAGGAGGACGGTTTCGCCGTCGAGGACGCAGGGGAAGTCGAGGAGGCCGATTTCGAAGTCCTTGATCTGGACGCCGATGGAGTCGATTTCCTGAAGCGAGTCTTTGGCGCGCTGGATAAGCGCAGCCATGGTGAGCTTGCGCTTTTTGACCACCGCCAGATCGACGGAGACGCCGCCGCTAAGGAAGATGCGGTGGGCGAGGTCGGACTGCTGCTCTTCGAGATCGCCGAGCGCCTGTTTGGCCTCCAGAGCACGGTCGAGGAGCTTCTCAACGACGGGGAGCAGGGCCTGAGCTTCGTCGAGCGTGAAGGTCTTCATGAGATATCCGTATGCTACACGCGAATTTCGAGCATGCGGTCCAGCGCGACGCGAGCCCAGTATTTCACCCCGTCGCGCACCTGGATGCGATTGACGACGCGGCCTTCGACGAGATTTTCCAGCGCCCAGGCGAGGTGCTGCGGGCTGATGCGATACATGGTCGTGCAGAGGCAGCCGGTCTCATCGAGGGTGACGATGTGCTTGCCCTGCGGGGCGAACTCCTTTGCCAGGCGGTTGACGAGGTGGATTTCGGTGCCGATGGCGAAGCTGGAACCCGCGGGAGCGTCCTGAACGATTTTGATGAGGCGTTCGGTGGAGCCGAGCGCATCGGCCTTCTCGCAGACTTCGATCCGGCACTCGGGATGGACGATGACCTGGATGCCGGGATATCGGGCGCGAACCTTGTCCACGTGTTCGGGCAGGAAGCGCTGATGCACCGAGCAGTGGCCCTTCCAGAGAATGATGCGGGCGTCGCGCAGGCGCTCCGGGGTGAGGCCGCCGCCGAGCTGCCAGGGGTCGTAAACGGCCATTTCGGCGCGGGGAATGCCCATGGCGGCGCCGGTGTTGCGGCCGAGGTGCTGATCGGGGAGGAAGAGGATCTTCTTTGCGCGGGCAAAGGCCCACTCGAAGGCGCCGCGGGCATTGGAAGAGGTGCAGACGAGGCCGCCGCGCTCGCCGCAGAAGGCCTTGATGGCGGCGGAGGAATTCATGTAGGTGAGGGGCAGGATATCGTCCGGGCTGATGCCGGCGGCCAGCAGCGTGTCCCAGCATTCCTCGACCTGGCCGATCTCGGCCATGTCCGCCATGGAGCAGCCGGCGTTGAGGTCGGGCAGAATAACCTGCTGGCCTTCATGCGCGAGGACGTCGGCGCTTTCCGCCATGAAGTGCACGCCGCAGAAGACGATGTACTTTGCGCCGGTTTCCGAGGCAGCTTTGGAAAGCTTGTAGGAGTCGCCGGTGAAGTCCGCGAAGCGGATCACCTCGTCGCGCTGGTAGTGATGGCCGAGGAGGATGGTGGTTTCGCCGAGCGTGCGGCGGGCAGCCGCGATGCGCTCATCCATGCTGTGGTCGGGGAGAGCCAGGTAGTTGTCGAGCGAACAACTGGCGGCCTCCGCAGCCACGGGTTCCACAACTTCTTCCAGAATATTCAAACTACGCCGCCTTCAGTCCCATCGGGGATGCCCACGCTGGGACGGGGATGTTGAAAGCAAGTCCAGGGAGTGCAGTCAGCTCGCTGCGACCACCGGGGTGGTCTGCCCAGCTGACGGGGATGTTGCACCCTCAGCCTTTCTTTTTTAGACGCGCCGGACTCGGGTTTGTCGCAGAATTGCGAGCCCGCAAGAGCGAGTCTATGCCACTAGTTTAATACACCTGTAACGGCAGGTTCGCCGATGGAAGCGCCGGGCTGCCAGCGGGTCTCGGCAGCATCGTCGGTGTACCAGTCGTCGCGGGTGAGCGGCAGTCCGCTGTTGCCTTTGTCGGGGCGGCTGAGCAGCACCTGATAGACGCCGATATCTCCGCGGCGAAAGGCGGCCGAGCAACCGGCCATGTAGAGCAGCCAGATACGGTAGGTTTCCTCGGAGACGTGCTGGCGGAGGGTTGATTTGGCGGCGCGAAGTCCCTCGACCCAGCAGCGGAGGGTTCGGGCATAGTGCTCGCGGAGGTTTTCGACGTCGCGCACCTCGAAACCGGCGGATTCGGCGGCGCCGACGGTCTCCGTCAGAGTGGTCAGCGCGCCATCCGGGAAGACGTCAAT
>JAJZJJ010000580.1 GCA_021810175.1 Acidobacteriota bacterium
GGTGGCGGATGAGATCCGGATGGGGCTGGACTACTACGACGTCTCCATCTTCGATACGCTGCCGGGACTGTACGCGGAAGTGGCGGCGGCGCTGAAGGCGGAGTACGAGCTGGAGCTGGAAACGACGGAGCTGCCGCTGCTGCTGCGCTTCGGCTCGTGGATCGGCGGCGACCGGGACGGCAATCCGTTTGTGACGCCGGAAGTAACCCGCCAGGCGATTCAGGCCGCGCGGGAACGGCTGCTGGACTTCTACGACCGCAAGCTGCAGCAGATGATCGACCTGCTGACGACCTCGGCGCAGCAGCTGCCGATCAGCGACGAGATGATGGAACGGCTACGGGAGATTCAGGCGGAGCTGCACCTGAGCCCGGATGCGATGTTCGGGTCGAATTTTGAATTCGAGATGTACCGGCGGTACCTGGTGTGCGTACGGGCGCGGCTGCTGAAGACCGCGGGCAAGGCGGCCGATCCGGGGATGCTGGAGTCGGCGCGGACGGGCTTGTCGGAATACTGCTCGGCGACCGAGCTGATCGACGACCTGATGGTGGTGCGGCGGAGCCTGGCGGCCAATCGCGGCCTGCGGCTGGCGGAGACGATGGTGGACCCGCTGCTGATTATGGTGCGGACGTTCGGGCTGCATCTGCACACTCTGGACATTCGGCAGCACGCGAAGATCCATCGCAAGGCGCTGGAAGAGACTTCGGGCTGGTGCGTGGAGAACGGAGCGAAGACTCCGGAGCCGCTGAGCGAGCCGACGCGGGACGTGATCGAGACGCTGCGGGCGGTTGCCGAGATCAAGGCGGGCTGCAGTCCGGAGGCGATCCGGCAGTATGTGATCAGCGGCGCGGCGAGCGTGGAAGACATTACGGCCGTGGTGTGGCTGGCGCGGCTGGGCGGGGTGCAGGTGGCGGGCAGCGATGGCGATCCGGGACTGATGCCGGTCCCGCTGTTCGAGTCGATTGAAGATCTGCGGAATGCGCCGGAGATTTGCCGGACGCTGTGGACCTCGCCGGGCTACCGGACGCTGCTGGAGTCGTGGGGCTACCGGCAGGAGGTGATGCTGGGATATTCCGACTCGAATAAGGACGGCGGAATGCTGACCAGCACCTGGGAGATTTTCCGGGCGCACCGGGCGCTGCATGAGGTGGCGCGGGAGTGCGGCGTGAAGCTGCGGCTGTTCCACGGGCGCGGCGGCACAGTGGGACGCGGCGGCGGACCGACGCATCGGGCCATCTACGCGCAGCCGGTGGGCGCGTTTGAGGGCGAGCTGCGGATCACGGAGCAGGGCGAGGTTCTGCACTTCAAGTATTCGGATGTGGTGCTGGCGGAGCGCAGCCTGGAGCTGATGATCGCGGCCTCGCTGGATGCTCTGGCGCGGCCGAATGCCATGCTGCCGGATGGGCACCAGAGCGGCATTCTGAAGCCCGAATGGGAGCAGGCGTTCGACGAGCTTTCAGCGACGGGCTACGCGTACTACCAGGAGCGGATCCTTCAGGACCCGGAGGTGCTGCGCTACTTTGAAGTGGCCACACCGGTGGCGGAGCTGGAACATGCGCGGATCGGGTCGCGTCCGGCGCGGCGTCGCGGGCAGATGAGCTTTGAGAATCTGCGGGCGATTCCGTGGGTGTTCGGATGGACGCAGAGCCGTTTGCTGGTTCCGGCGTGGTTCGGAGTAGGCACGGCGCTGCTGCAGTACGCGAAGAAGCCGGGCGCGCTGGAGCTGCTGCGGGAGATGATGGCGGAGTTTCCGCTGTTCATCGACATGATCCGCAATGTGGAGATGGCGCTGGCCAAGGCCGACCTGGGCATCGCCTCGCTGTATGCATCGCTGGTGCCGGACGCGGGGATGCGGGAGCGCGTCTTCAACATGCTGAAGGCGGAGCTGGAACGGACGCGCGAGGCAGTGCTGGCGGTAACGGAACAGAAGGAGCTGCTGGAGGCGAATCCGGTGCTGGCGCGATCGATCCTGCTGCGAAATCCTTACGTGGACCCGATGAGCCTGATCCAGGTGGATCTGCTGCGCCGGAAGCGCGCGGGCGAGGACACGGACGAAGTGAACCGCGCCATCGCGGGGACGATCAGCGGCATCGCGGCGGGTCTGCGGAACACGGGCTGAGGAGCAAGGCGGGAGCGGACTGGGGCTACAATCCGCTCCCCGCGCACCGGAATCCGATATCGCGGTGATGAAGATCCGGCGGCGCACTCAGGCGGTTGGAGATTCTCACGTCGCGCGCGGAATTGTAGAAGGATCCTCCTTTGAGGATCTTTTCGCCCGCGGGAAAGCCGGCAGTCTGCACCCACTCCCAGACATTGCCCAGCATGTCGTAGAGCCCATATTTGTTGGGCAGTTTTGTCGCCACTGGGTGCGTGCGGTTATCGCTGTTCGGGTCGTACCATGCAAGCGATGCCAGTGGCCGGCGCGGCAAATGGGCGGAGCCCCCGTACGCTGCATATTCCCATTCCGACTCGGTGGGCAACCGCATCCCGACACGCCTGCAATAGGTTGCCGCCTGGGGCCAGCTGACACTGTCCACGGGGAGATCGGACCCATGGTAGAGGGACGGGTCCGCTCCCATGACTCTGCTGTAGGCAGCCTGCGTGACCTCGGTCTGCCCGATCCAGAATCCATCGGCGATTCTGATTTTCCTGCGCTTTCGTTCCCGGCCATAGCAGAGCTGGTCTCCCGGGACACAACCGGTGAAGTAACTGCCCGGAGGAATCCATACATAGACCAGGCGATCTCTGGGGTTGCGCCTTGGGCGATGAGCCACCGCGGCTGAGGACGGCGGACCTGCGGGAAGACTGAGGGCGATCCACAGTGCCGCCGCCGAAATGCCTGGCCAAGGCACGTCAGTATGCCTGGAGAGGCTCGACGGGCAGCCGCACCTGGAAGCAGGTGCTGCCCGGCTCCGACTTGACGTGAATGTAGCCGCGGTGCTGGCGGACGATGCGCTGCGCGGTGTCCAGACCGAGTCCGAGACCCGAGCCTGGCGCTTTGGTGGTGAAGAACGGCTCGAAGATGCGCGGCTGGATTTCGTCGGGAATTCCCGGGCCTTCGTCCCAGATCTCCACGGCGACAAACTCGCCGGAGAGGTTCGCACTGAGCCGGATGCGGCCGCAGTCGCCCATGGCGTCC